>JAIRLK010000172.1 GCA_031259515.1 Treponema sp.
TAACTGAAATCATATACAAACTCCTTAATTTTATTATAATACTTTTCTATATTTTGTCAACACAATTTTTTGTATACTTTTTCATACATTCCAGGGAAATTTTCAGGAATTTTGGGGCATTGCACATAACGTTCCGGCTGTTTACGAGGACCGGAATAATTAGACATTTTACCAGGTTTCTTTTTCATCCTCCTCTTGTAACTTCTTATCCTGTAAAGAATTAGCGTTGCTGGTTCGGTATGCGGGAAAACAGGGAAAAATGATGTTTGCATAAATGACATCATATTTTCCAAAAAGGGGTTACTATGAAAATCCATAGCAACTATACGCTCTATTTGCGGGTTGTCCCTTCGGGAAAACGGGTCTACTACTACTACGCATGGGACGAGAACAATGTAAGGCGGGGTGGCTGGTCTACCGGACAAACTACAATGACCGCCGCAAGGCTCTACTGCGATAAGCTTTTGAAGGCGGGGAAGCTGATACCCAATAGCGGCTTCATGCCTACCTTCGCCGAATACGCCCGGGGCTGGTGGGAATGGGAAACCTGCGCCTATCTCAAGAAGCGGCGTAAGCGGCGGAGCATTACCCAGGCTTACGCTGATAACAACAGGAAAAACGTAAAAAATCATCTGGTCCCCTACTTCGGGGAAATGCCCCTGAACAGGATTACCAGAGAGGAAGTTGAAAACTGGATCGACGACCTGATCGAGAAGGATTATCAGAACACGTCCATCAACGGCTATTTAGGTACTTTGAAAACCATGCTGATTGAGGCGGTTGCCCGGAAAATCATTGCGGTTAATCCTGTTGAAAAAATGGAAAGGCTGGTGAATGACCGGAGGGATATTAAAATCATTACCCCGGAGGAATTCAAAAAGCTGTTTGTGGGGAACTGGAAGCGGGTGTGGGACGATGACCGTATTTCTTACACGGCCAACAAGCTGGCGGCCCTGACGGGCATGAGGGCCAGTGAAGTATTGGGACTGAAAGGCGCCTTTGTGTATGACGACCATATTTACCTGTGCAAGCAGTATGACGAATACGGCTACCGGGACACGAAAACAAAGGACAAACACAATATCCCCCTGCCCTCCGGCATGATACACGACCTGAAAGAACTCAAGCGTATGAACGAGGAGGGGTTTGTGTTTTCGCTGGACGATGGGAAAACGCCGGTATGCCGGAAAACGATGTACCGGGATTATCACCGGGCGTTGCGGAATATCGGCATAAGCGATGACGAGATTGCGGAGCGGCATTTGCATTTACACGCCTGGCGGCATTTTTTCAACACGGAGCTTTTGAAAGGGGGCCTTACCATTCCGCAGGCACAGGCGGTAACCGGGCATAAGTCGGACAGGATGACGGAATGGTACTGCCATTTTGACCCTTCCGAGTTTGCCAAGGCGAAACAGGTACAGGAAGACTTATTACGCCCTGAAGGAAAAGAACCGGATAAGGACGGCGCGGTTACGCCTGACCGGGCGGCGACCGGCAAAGCCGGACGGGTACTGCCCTTCCCGGCGCAAAAGACAAACAAGAAACGGAAAGGGGCCTAGCCCTTCCTTCCCCTGACACGGCCTCCGCCCTGATAAGGCGGGGGCTTTTTTATCCCTTCTTTTTTTCAAGTTCCTCAAAAATAAGACATTTTACCAGGTTTTTTCCGGTCCTTCTCCCGGCAGGATATAAACATGAAAGAGCAAGGGGGCGGCATGGAAACCTACCTGACCATAGAGGAAGTGGCGGCATATCTGAAACTGGCGAACCAGACCATCAGGAAATATGTGCTGAACAAAACTATTCCCTACCGGAAGGTACAAAAATCGGTGAGGTTCCGGCTTTCTGAAATTGAAAGGTGGATAGACGAAGGCGGGGGGAACCGCCCGGATTATCCGGCTGATGGCCGGGAAGGGGATTTATTCGCCGGACTGGAGGAGGGGGAAAGCTGCTGTCCGCCGGCGGCGGGCGGCGAAACTGGACAGGCCGGGGAAGCGGAGAGGGGAACCGGGGCAGACGGGCAGGCCGGGGGAGCTGCGGCGGATGGAAGCGGGGAGGCAAGGGCATGACGGACATGGACAGGGCGATTGAGGAGGCATGGCATCGAGATGCCTTAGCAGCGATTATGCCCTTTGAAAGCTGGGAACGGCTGCCGGGGGAAAGCGCTCCGGCGTATGCCGCCTTCTGCGCCTTCCGGGATTACGGGCCGGAACGGAATATCCGCAAGGCGGTAGAGGGGCAGTTCGGCAAGGCTGCATTATCCGGCGCAAAGATTGAGACGGCCATCGGCAAAAAATACCGGATGTGGCGGAACTGGTGCGCGGCGTACCGCTGGCGGGAGCGGACGGCGGACTATGACAACTACACGGACAAACTGAAACAGGCGGAGTTACGGAAAACGATTGAGGCCGAGGGGGAAAAACACCGGGCCGTTACCGGGAAAATGCTGGCGGTGGTGGAAAAGAAACTTGACCTGATGGACCCGGCTGATTTGACCCAGGGCACGGTTACCGAATGGGTAGAGACGGCGATCCGGGCGGAACGTGAGGTCGCCGGGCTGGTTACGGCTAACGGGAGTAAGCCGGAACCGAAGCAGGGGGAGATTAACTTTACCCCGGAGTTTGAAGGGCTTTAATTAACGGCTCCGGCCCGGGGCAAAGGATGGAGCTATGGACTGCAAGTATTTTGACGGATGTTCTGCGCCGCTGTGCCCCAAAGATGAGGGTATAGCAGACCGGACGTGGTTTCCTGATGAAGATATGTGCCGCCTGGCGGATGTTCCCGAATGGATAAGGCGGCAGAAAAAGATTTCCCGGAGGGCAGCGCCGGACGGTTACTTCACCGTTGCCATGCTCAAACATGACTGCCGGATTGCAAAGGGGATGAAGGGCATAGACCCCAACGGGACGGACAGGGAACGGGCCGCCGGTGAAGCGGCGTGGTTCAAGGCCCACCCGGTCATTACGGCGGAACTGCGGGAAAAAAGCCGGGCTATGATGTTAAAAAACAAGGCCCTTGAACCTGGGCCCGGAACGGAAAAAACGCCCTCGAACCTGGGCCTGGACGGGGTTTCAGAAAAAAAGGGTACTGAGATACCCCTGGCCCTGGATTGGGCATAAAAACACGGTAAAAAGCGGGAAACGGAGATATGGGAACGACGGTACTTTTTAAGCCCACGGTGATACAGAAACAAGCCCTTAGCCTTTTGAAGAGCGGGGCCAAACACAATTTACTTTTCGGGGGTAGCCGTTCCGGGAAAACGACCGTGCTGGTGATGGCGGTTATCTACCGGGCGTTACGGTTCGCCGGAAGCCGCCATTTGATTTGCCGTTACCGGGCCAAGGACGCACGTTCTTCTGTTTTGCGGGAAACG
>JAIRLK010000250.1 GCA_031259515.1 Treponema sp.
GGTTGGAAAATACGGATTGACAAGATAACAAAAATCCAGCAAACCGGGAAAACGCCAATATCCGCCGTAGGATCTTTGTATCCGGTCAAGCCGCTCTCCGGGAGAGGAACTAAAGATTATTTCGGCGATATTCTTATCCTGGATGTCATCAATTTCGTACCATTTCTGCCTGGTTAATACAAAAGCTTTCAGTTCCTGTTTATCCAGAGTAGCGATAACCCGGAGTACCTGTTCGTAATATTCGTTGTTTCCCATGGCATGGGAATAGGCTTCAAGAAAAGGTACGTAAGTATCACGTAAAAAAGAATTTGAAAATTTATAAATATTGACGGTTTTATAGTATGTTCCCTTCTCATCATAATTGAAGATTTTTTTGGGTATAAAACTCGCGATAACGTTATTTTCGGCAAGCTGAACCACCGTTCCATCCATCCACGATTCATATTTAGCCACTGCGGCGATTGTTGGTTCGGGATCGGCAAGCATGTCGGCAATAAGTTCTTTTTCAAAAATCAAATCGCTTTCCAGAAGCAGCGTATCATCGGACAGAAGATGATCTTTTGCCAGATAGAGGGAATAAATATTATTCGTTTGATTATAAATGTCATTGATGACATAAATTATCTCTACGTTTTTGTAGCTATTCCCCAGAAAAGCTATTAGGTTGTCTTTTTTATACCCCGCAACTATTACGCACTTTCTTATCCCAGCGGAGTCAAGGGCATCCAGTGACCGCTCTATCAAGGTCATGCCATTGATAGAAAGCATACATTTCGTGTTATTGGACGTGTATTTTCCCAGACGGTTGCCCATACCGGCTGCCAGTATTACTGCCTGCATATTAATTCTCCCATTAAAAATGATGTTCCATGCCCAGGAAGATTTCCCAAACGCTTCGGTCCGCGACGGTGCTGATGTTCATCACCTGGCGCAAGTCAACGCCGCCGGAGAGCCGCAGATAGAGATTACGCCAGAAATGAGAAAACGCGATAAGCTCAAGCCCGGCGGTAACCCGGATATTATCGGCGGAAATCCCGGGTTTATCAGGCGCGACGGCAAAAGCCGCGTCTACGATAGGGCCCAGATGAAATTCGATATTCATGAAACGCAGCCAGGGCGCGTTGAACCAGATTGAAGGCATAAACATGAATACCCTGAAAGGAAAATCCATGCTGAGGGACAGGGTTCGCAAGGCGGGAAAGTCATCATCCCGGATGCCGCGAAGAGAGTCCCCAGCTTCGCTGTAGGTATCCTGAAACCAGTCCCGGTATCGAAGCCTCCCCGAAAACCCGAAAAAACTAAAAATTCGGACGTGTCCCGCAACGGAAACATCCACGCTGTTGGACCAGGAGTTTTTGAAACTGTTATACGTATTCGTGTTACCAATAGAAGCGTCCACGCCGCTTCGGAAATTATCTATCCAGTCAACCCGGCCAAACCCAAGGCTATGGCTCAGGCTGGTCCGGGCGCCTCTCCTCAAGCCCCCTATATCTCCGCCGGGGGTATAATTAAACTTTTCTTCTATTTTCGGCGTATAGGTCAGCTCGCCGAATTTCCCGACAAAAAACCGGGTGGGTATTTTCCAGGAAGCCGACAAGGCGGTAGACATATAAAATTCTTTATACCTGCCTTCCTCCTGTTCTACCAGGGGATCTTTGAATTCCTCGGAGTATGCCGTCTTGTTATCCTCATTAGCTACAATCTCCTCCGCAAGTCCGAAGGTAATAGCGGTAAACCTGACAGGCAATTCCATGCTCAGGCCGCTGGTGTTCTTATAATGAAACGGCGCTTCGGGAGTATACGAAAAATAATGATCAAAATCAAAATTCCAGGTATACCCAAATAACCGGAAGGGAATATCGGAATCAATCAAAGAAAAGATTGAATGTTCCTCTTTGTTCTTGTCATATTCATACCCAAAATCGAAACGCAGGGGGGTCATGGTTCCCAAAAAATTGTAGTCCCGGGCTTTCAGGACTAACCTGAAACCGTCGTTGTCGTCAAACCGGGGCTGGGGCAGGGCGATGAGCGTAGCGGTATCCACAGTGGTAACCTGGAGAATTACAGGGACGGAACCTTCGGCGTCGGGTTCCTCAAAAACCAGATCAATGTACGCATAATCCAAGACCCGGTGGTTCATCAAAAGCTGGGTTTTATCCTGCCGGTACGTATCCAGATTGTCCCTGCCGATTATGCACTCCCCTATTTTGAAGTCCCCCTGGTGGAGCAGGAAATACGGCCATGACAGCCCCGTACGGATACGCTTCCCGCTGCGGTCAAAAATAATGTCTTTGATGTAATAAACCACCGCCGCGTCATCCATTTCTTCCTCCGGCGAGGCCGCCGGCATGGCGGCCGGTTCGGCTTCGGCGGGGGAGCCGGCATCCGCTTCCGGCAGAACTCCCGCCGGCAAGGCTGCGTTCTCCATCTCTGATTGTTCTTCCTCCGCTGCGGACTGGAGAGGGACGCCGGTTCCTTCCTGTCCGGACAGCAAATCGGCGGCAGCACACATAAAGAGCACCTGGAGAAATACTCCGGCAAATCCGTTTTTAATTATGTTTGTATAATGATTTCGTAATTTCAAAAATGATAGTCTCCGTTGATGATAGATCGTAAAACAGCGCGGAACCGGAGATCTTCGGGATCAATGGTTATTTTTTCAGCGCTTCTCTTAGCCGGGACAATGAAAACCAATCTCCCGGCTTTCTTCTTTTTATCCCCCTCAAGGGCGCGGAAATACCCATCCATATTCCCCATGGCCGGATGGGGCGCCTCGGTAGTATATCCGTAGGATTGAATAAGTTCCCGTATCTCCAGAGCCTGTTCCAACGCGGTAAGGCCCAGGGCGTGTCCCAGTTCGCAGGCGCGGATCACACCCCAGGCAACAGCCTCCCCATGGGTAAGACGCCCCAGACCCGCCGAGGCTTCCAGGGCGTGGCCGAAGGTATGCCCCAGATTGAGGAGCGCCCGCCGCTCTCCGGTTTCCTTAGGATCTTCCTCCACGATGCGCCCCTTGATTTCCACCGCCCGGGAAATCAGATACCCAAGATCATTCCTAGCTTCGTCTCTTCCTCCGGCATCCAGAATTCCCCCCAGATAAACATCCCGAAAAGAGCGTATACGGGAAACCATTTCCCGGTCGCCGGCTAGGACAGCGGTCTTTATCACTTCCGCCATGCCGGATTTCCATTCACGATGGGGCAGGGTGGCGAGGCTTTCCAGGGGCATATACACCGCTTCGGCGGGATAGAATGCGCCCGCCAGGTTTTTGACGCCCAGAAGGTCGAATCCCGTCTTACCTCCTACCGAGGCGTCCACCATGCCCAGAAGGGTGGTGGAGACCAGACGCAGCCTGACCCCCCGCATGTAAATAGCGGCGGCAAAACCCGCAATATCGGTGATTACCCCGCCGCCTGCGCCTATTATCAGGCCGTCCCGGCCCAGGCCGGCAGTGTAAGCCGCCTCAAGGACATGTTCCACCGACTCCCAGGTCTTGGCTTCTTCCCCCGCCGGAAGAACGCAGCAGGGGATTTCCCGGCCCTTCGGGAACCGCCGGACCAGATATTCGGTGTTAGTGTCGCAGACTACCAGGGCCTTAGAGGTCCCATACAGATCATCCCCGGGTGCGGGCAGTTTTTCTCCGATATATACCCGGCTTTCCACAGTTCCAAAGGTGAACCGGTATTCCGTCTTTGTCATGGCGTTACCGGATCGGCTTTAGCGATTCCGGCGGACTGTTCTGCGGAAGCCAGTATCACGCTTGACAGATACAGGATGTTTTGCGGGACAGGGACATCCCAACCCGGCTTCGCTGAAGCCGGGAGTTTTCCGGGGACGGGAATGTTTTCCGAATAAACCTTCAAGATATTTTCTCCAGGAATATTGGATACCCTATCGGGATCAGCGGTCTTGAGGAAGCTCAACCCGTAATACTGGCAGGCGTGCTCCAGGATGAACTCAAGATCGCTCGATCCTACAAGCAGAACAGCCAGGAGGTTGTTCTTTTTCGCCGTCAATACGGCCTCGTCAATCCGGTCTTTATGGTAGACCACATTGCGGATGGTCCGTTTGAAATACCGGTAACTCCGATGGATTATCTCGTTCATCCCTTCCAGGGTTATGACATATTGAATGTTACGGCTGTTCAGCTTTTTAATTGATATCCAGCCCCGTTTGGCCAGTCGTTTCAAAATGGAATTGGTCATCCCCAGGGAAGCCCCTGCCATACGGGCCAGATCCCGTTGGCGCAGGGGAACCGCTTGTTCCGAGGAGTCGTATATGTTTTCTAAGATGACAAATTCAGTATCTAAGGATTCGTTTGACATGGCTCTTAGGGCAAGGCGGGGCCTTTCGGGGGGTAATTCCCCTAAAAAATTTTCAGGTCCGGCACATACGGTACTTCATATGCGGCCGAAACACGCTCTATGATACCGCATGATTTGTTCAGGTATTGAACAACATACTATAATCGGAAGGTAAAAGCAAGCGATACGGCGGCAGCTACAGGGCAAAGGAACGGTAAAGCCCGTTCATCACCGAAACCACCGATGGACGGTTTATGGGGCGGAAAGCGAGAGGCCGATAATGCCGCGCCGGAGTTCCGCACCACCGCTTGTTCTGTTCCGAAGTCCGGTTATTCTGTTCGGAACAGAATAACCGGGTCTCTGAGCCGGATTAATTATCGAACTGAATTAATTCTGCCCTGCGGCAGCTAATCCGCCAGTTCCATGACGGCGTCTTCAACAAAATTGAGCATCCTGGCCTTCACCATGAGGCTGGGGGTATCAATGCCCGAAAGAAAGGCCCTCCACAGCTCAATGAAATGGCTTATATCCCGCCTGTCCAGGGGCAGGTGTTTGCCGGAAAGGACGGCTTCGCTGTTCTTATCCCGGATTACCGTTTCCCCGGCGAACACTACCCGCAGGTCCGTAAGGATGTTTTTCTGAATCCGGGCGATAAAAACAAGGGCGCCCCCGGTTTCGCTTTCGGGATAGGTATCCGCAAAACGCTTGAAAAGGGAATAATTCCATTGTTCCAGGGGAATACGGATGCGGGTAAGGAGTTCCTGGGGATTGAAGGCCAGGGGACCGGAGAAGGACGAAAACCGGGCGGCGGAGATCCACCGGGCGGTCAGGGAAGTCCGCAATTCGTAGCGGGCGTCAAGGGCGACGAGAGGGGCTGTGGCGTTAAGACGCAGGACCGGGTGGCAGATATTCCCCCCTATGGTGGCCAGGTTCCGCAATTCAGGACCGGCTATGCGCTTCAATGCCTGGGTAAATACCGGGGGAATGATTTTTCCCAGGTTGATAATATCGTTCAGCCGGACCATAGCCCCCATCTCAATGTACCGTTCGGTCCGGGTAATACGCTGCAGCTCGTTCAATCCATCCAGGGACAGGATGTCCGCCGGAAGGGTCAGGGTGCAACGGCTGTCCTGACGCCGGGCGAAGCTGGCGCCCCCGGCAACGGGAACCGCTGTGGGAAAACGGTTCCAGGTAGTAAACAGTTCCTGTATGTTAGAAGGCAAGAAGACCTGGTTATGCGCCCCGTCCATAGAGCCTCCGTTGCCTGATATCCGCCGCCGCCAATACCCCTTCCACCAGACTTTCCGGTTCGGTACACCGGCATCGTATCCCGGTAAAAGCGGCCAGGATCTCGTCCCGTGAAGGCCGGGGTATACGATCAAGAAGGACGCTGGCAGCCAGTATCTTGCCGCTGTCGCAGTATCCGCAGCATTCAAGGCCGGCACGGGAAAAACCGGTAACGATGTCCTGATATTCGTCGGTCTGGGAAAAACCCTCTATGGTGATGATCTCGCTGTTCCGAACCCGGAACGCCGGGACGAGGCAGGAAGGGACCGCCTTGCTGTTCAGAATGACAAAGCAGACCCCGCACCGGCCTGACAGACAGCCGGTTTTCGTACCAAAAAGTTTGAAGGATCCCCGGAGTATGTTCAGAAGCCGTTCGTCCGCTTCGGCATGGCTTATCACGTCTTCGCCGTTCAGGATGAAGTTAATGGTCATAGGCCCTCCCGCAGGGTTTTGAATTTTCCGGCATCCCAAATATCCCGGGCCGTCAAGGGGATACGTTTAAAGGGATAATCCACCGCCTGGGAGACCGCCTGTACAAAGGCGGCAGGAACGCAGCTAAAAGGCAGCTCTTCTATGCCTTTGGCATGAGAGGCGTCGTTCCAGATAAAATCAATATGAATGGGCGGTATGTCCTGGGGGCAGGGAATACCGTACCGGCCAAACTGACTGTCCGGGATTTGTCCCTCGACGTAGGCGATATTTTCCCAAGAGGCCCAGCCTAAGGCATGGACGACTGAGATTTTCAGGGAACGCCGGGCCCGCTCTTCCGAAAGGATCTTGCCGCCGTCTATGCCCAGCCAAACCCCCCGGATTTTGGGAATAAACTCTATGGGGTCTATCTCCGTTTCCACAACCGCGGCGCCCCAGGCTGGATGGGTAAAGACGTTCGCGTCAAAGGGAAGGCCGGCCCAGCCCTCCTTTTTTGCCGGACGACATGAGCGGCGTACTACAATGGGCAGGGGATCCCGGAACCGCTGATCCCTGATGGCCAGACAAGCCTGTTCCACCAGCATAGTAACGGCGGTGATGTTTCGGGAGAGGGTTGCGGGTCCTGAATCAATTCCCAAGGCGGTATTCCCGGATACCACTCTGACGGCGTCGGCCTCTATCGAAAGGACCTCCGCAGCGATCTTCCGCCAGATGTACACGTATTCCTCGTTGGAAGTAACCATGCCGGTCCGGATTTCCAGTTTTCCCTCTTTATCCAGCGTCAATTCGACGTCGTATACGCCTTTGTCGTTTCCCGGATACAAAAAACCACCGCCCTGGTATGCGGCGGCCAGGCCTATACCCCGCAGGGTTTCGTACTTTTCCGTTTTTCCGTTTTTCCGCCGGTACTCCCTGAGCAGTTCATAGGACGCCCACTTTCTGCGGTAATCCCCCATGGTGGCGGCGGTGTCCAAAAGCCCGGAGGGTATGGCGCTGAAAACCGACGCGCCTATAGCCAGAGACCGCTTACTCAGCATATTATCCATCCGCCAGTCCATTGGGTCCTGATGCAGGGTATCGGCAATGATAGAAGCCTGGCGTTCCATGGCAAAGAAGCCCTGGGCCATGCCGAACCCCGCAAAGGGACTTGCCGGAGGGATATTGGTGGATATGGCTTGAGCCTGAATATGGACATTCCCCGATTTATAGGCCCCCACAGCCCCAAGACAGATCCGGTCCAGTATTTCATCGGTAAAGACCCCGTAAGCGCCCATATCGGCCCGGACGGAAATTTCCGTGGCAAGGAGCCGCCCCTTGTCCCCCAGGGCGCTGCGTATCCTGATTTCGGCGCCGTTCCGCTTGGGACTGTACCGGAAATCCTCAAGCCGGGAAAGGATGATCTTGACCGGCTTTTTCGTGATAAAAGCGCCCAGGGCGGCGTGACAGGCCAGGAGGGAAGGATACCAGATTTTTCCGTCCAGGTGTATGCCGATGGCGGCTGGCTCCACAATAACATGGGCCTGGGGACATTGCAAAACGTTTTCGATGGATCGTAGAACCTGAAAGGGCCATTGCGTGGCCGTATACACCGTGATCCGCCCCCCGCCTTCCTGTTCATCTTCCCATAGGGCCGCCGCTCCGGCGGGTTCCGTGTACCAGTGCTCCTGTATACCCGTATTGTAGATTCCCTCGACAATGGTTTTGGCCGCTTTAAAGGCGCTTTCGGCCTCCCCTATAGCGATGTCTCTCCGGGCTAAAACGGCCTCTTCCGGAACGGCATGGGGATACAGGACCGGGGTTTCCTCCCGGGTAATCACCGTGATTTGGCCGGCCAGTTTTTCAACCAGAGCCCGGTCAGGACCAATGAGAAGGGCTACCGGCTCCCCGATATAGGAAAGGGTTTCCGCCGCCAGAACCGGCAGGGCAAACTCATCCAGACTGTTCTGTCCCGGTATATCTCCGCTCTGGATGAGGGTGTAGGAAACCGGCAGCGGGGGACATTCAAGGTTGATAAGCGCGCCCCGGGCTATGGGTGAACGAATGGTGATTCCGTACAAGATACCCACCGGTTCTATGTCATCAACAAATAAAGGTCTATCGCTCACCGTCTAACGCCCCGGTTCATTGAGTATGGCTTTTACCGTTTCAATAACCCGTTTTACTTGGGCATCATTCATTCCGGGCCAGATAGGAAGGGAAATGACCTGTTCAAAATTCCTCATAGATTCGGGAAAATCCTCCGCTTCTAAGGCGTACCGTTCCTTATAGTATGGCATAGTATGCAAAGGAATGAAATGTACCGATACCCCTATTCCCCGGTCCTGAAGCGCTCCAATAAAAGCGTCCCGGCTTATAGACAGGGTTTCCGGACAAAGACGCAGGGGATACAGGTGCCGGGCATCTCCCGGTCCTGAAGGCGGCAGCCGGAGGCGTTCATCATCCCGGAAGGCCGCGTCGTACCGGGCCGCGATGGCTTCCCGCTTTTTGAGCAAGTCCAGAGACCGGGTCAGTTGAACCCGCCCGATAGCGGCCAGGATGTCCGGCAAGTTGTACTTAAACCCCGGCGCCACAACCTCGTAATACCAGGACGCCTTTCTGTCCGTATACCGGTTCCACACGGACCGGTCTATCCCATGGGAACGCATGACCGCGATACGGCGGCTCAACTTCTCATCCCGGCTCACCGCCATGCCCCCTTCGCCGGTAGCGACGGTCTTAGTGGCATAGAACGAAAACACCCCCACATCCCCGATAGTCCCGGCCCATTCGCCGCCTGAGAGCCGGGAAGGGAACGAGTGAGCCGCGTCTTCTATGACCCGGACACCGTAACGCCCGGCGGCGGCCATGATCGCGTCCATGTCGCAGGGAAGGCCCCCGT
This sequence comes from Treponema sp., assembly GCA_031259515.1. Taxonomy (GTDB): domain Bacteria; phylum Spirochaetota; class Spirochaetia; order Treponematales; family Breznakiellaceae; genus JAIRLK01. The sequence goes on from JAIRLK010000250.1 coordinate 8,899, forward strand.
AATGGACGGGGATCATCGCCCGAGGCTTTCCCCGGGGCCCGAAACCTTCGCCGGATCCGGTCCGGGGAGGGTAGGCGGGAAGCCCCCGGACCAGGCGTTCCAGGGTACGCTCCAGAGCCGGAGGATCGATATGAAACCTGCCGGGGCTTGTGTCCACGAAGGCGATGTCCGCCCCCAGATAACGAACCACTTCGGCGGTGGAGGTGAAGGTGTAGGAGGGAACCAGGACCACATCTCCAGGACCCACGCCGCAGGCTTCCAGGGCCAGGTGGAGACCGCTGGTGGCGGAATTAACCGCCAGCGCGGTAAGGGGGACGCGGCCAGGGGTATCCAGGAACCGGGCGAACTCGGTTTCAAAGGCAAAGGCCTCTTTCCCGGTGGTAAGCCACCCGGAACGGAGTACCCGGAGGGCTGCGTCTTCCTCTTCCCTCCCCATGAAGGGCAGGGCAAAGGGGATGTCAGGTTTCATCCACATGCCCCGCTGAAGATGGCATGATAAGGGAAGGGAGCGCATCGTGAAGTATCTTCCGCAACAAGGCGCTGTCCCGGTACTGTTCCGGCTTTTCACGGTCAAATTGACAGATGGGCCTCAAAGCCTGGGTTAGGGCTTCCAGGTCCAGAGGGTCCCGGCCTTTCCGTTCAACATTGAGGATACGGCTGTGTTCGGTGGGAGCGGGCGTTTCGTCCCTGGCCCAGAGGACCTCGTCTATACGCTCCCCAGGGCGGGGGCCTATGTACTCGATGCGTATATCCTTTTCGGGCTCAAACCCGTAGAAGCGTATCATCTGTTCCGCCATGTCCCTGATCCGTATGGGTTCTCCCATATCCAAAAGGTAGCGGTTCCCGTTGGCGCCGACTCCGCCGGCCTTGAGTACCAGGGAACAGGCTTCTGGAATGGTCATGAACCAGCGCCGCATGTCCGGGTCCGTAACCGTAACGGGGCCGCCCTTCTCGATCTGCTTCTGGAAGAGGGGCATGATGGACCCCCGGGATCCGAGGACGTTGCCGAACCGGACAACCATAAAATGACCGCCGGAGGAATTCTCCCCGTCCAGGGCCGAAGCGTCCCGGACTGCGGCATCCAAGACCAGGCGTTCGCAGAGGTATTTGGAGACTCCGTACACCGAGACGGGCTCCACCGCCTTGTCGGTGGTGATAAACACAAACCGTTTTACCCGATGCTTTTGAGCCGCGCCGACCAGGTTCAGGGTGCCGAAAAAGTTGTTCTCTATGGCCGCCACGGGGTTTTCTTCCATCATAGGGACGTGTTTATAGGCTGCGGCATGGAAGATCACGTCGGCCTTGAGCTTGCCCAGGATGTAATCAATGTAGTCTTCATCTTTCAGGTCCCCGATGACCGGTACCAGGGAGGCTTTTTCGCCGACCCCTTCGTCCTGGAGCAGGTGGAGTTCCTTATCAATCTGGTAGATTGAATTTTCCCCATGCCCAAAGAGGTAGAGCCGGGATGCCCCGCCGGAGAGGAGTTGCCGGCAGAGTTCACTGCCTATGGAACCACCCGCGCCGGTTACCAGAACCCGTTTACCCCGCAGATACGCCAGGCTCTGTTTCAGGTTGACCGCCACGGGGGTGCGACCCAGGAGGTCCTGGGGGTCTATGGAACGGGTCTGGATCAGGTGGGCGTTCCCCTTGATGATCTGGGAGAGCGCCGGCAAAATGCGGATCCGCGCGAATCCCGCTTTTTGCAGGATGCAGTAGAGTTCCGTAAGGTACTCCCGGCTGGCGCTGGGGATGGCGATGACCGCTTCGTCGGCGGGATTCATGCGCAGCAACCGGGCCACATCCCGAATAGGCCCCAATACGGGAATCCCTTCGATCTTCCGGCCTATTTTTTCCGGATCGTCGTCCAGGAAGGCCACCACGTCGCCGAAAATGGCTTTCCGTTTGATTTCTTCCGCCAGGGTCTGTCCGGCAAAACCGGCTCCTATAATGTAAAGGCGTTTTGATTTTTCCATGATCATCGTTTTTTCGTCAGGTTTTTCATTACCGGAACGCGCCTGTTTAGGACACTCGGGCCGACATCGCCGGTTCAATGATCTCAAAGGCAAGATCGATGCAGAAGGAATCATCGTAAAGGTCCAGTTTGATCTTTGCCCGCTCTTTTCTTTTATCGACTTTTATTATCTTTCCCTCAAGACCCATGAGGGGGCCATCGGCAACCACGATACGGGCATTCTCGTCGAAATAAACTTTGGATTTTCCGGCAACGGGACCGACCCTCTTGATAAAGTGAAGCACTATCTCCAGGTCCTTGTCCTGTAGGGGGCATATATTCTGATTAGACCGTAAAAAACGAAAAAACCCGTCAGTTCTGCGGAATTCCCAATGGTATTTTAGGATATCCTCTTCATTATTGATTTCGACGAAGATGTATCCTGGAAAAATAGGCGGAGTCCCCTGGGTCATGACGCCTTTCCGACGCAGGTTAATTCTCCGCTTTGGAAAGTATATCTCAAAAGGTCTCTCCGGATGGAGCGCCCTATACAGGGTGATATATTTTTCTTCTCCCCTGGTTCTGACTTGAATAGCGTAATACTTCATCGGTAGAATCCCTTATACTATAAAACGCCAGGTTATACTATAGGCTCTCCTGCTTTTTGCCGATAGGAAAATAGGAGGGTTCCATGGTTTTTGGAAAGTCCGGGGCAATGCCCGCTCTTTTTTGTTTTTTCATCGGGCTCGCCGCGCCGGCTCCGGTTTTCGCCTACACGGTTTCTTTTGTCGTGATTGAAACGGGTCCGGTACAGGCCGGCGTGGTAAGGGACTCCGCGAATCTTTGGGAGAACGGCTTGATGGACGTATTTTTTAATGCCGGCCATATTGTCAGTAACGCCCATACCCTGCGGGTAGACCGCGAAATACTCAAGGATTTTCCCGATGAGGTACAGGGCGATATTGATGAAGCCCGGCAGGGCGGGGTAGATTTTTTTGTCATGGCCTTGCTGGATTATCCGGCGGATGGCAAAGCCCCGGGAACGGCTGTCAAGCCCCGGCAGATCGTGCTTAAGGTTTTCTCCGTGAACCCGTATCAGAAGGTGTATGAACAAGGATATTCAGGCCCGATACGGGATGAATCAGCCCAGGTCAAAAACGCGGCCAGGTCTATTCTTTCCCATCTGGGGGATAGGTAAGTTAAAGGAACAGGATATGAAGAGATTATGTCTTGCGGCAGCGGCGGTTCTTATTGCGATACTCAGTGTCGGAGCCTCAATCTGGGAGGGAGCGGCGGCGGTCAGTATAAGCGGCGAACTGCCCGAAGGCGGTTACTATGTGGCCACCAAGTCTTTTCCCCGGAATACGGTGGTGGATATTACCAACCTTGAAAGCAGCAAAACTGTCCGGGCTATCGTAGCCACGGGGCTTGATTCTCCCGGTCTTTTGGCGATTCTGTCCAAGGATGCCGCAGATATTATCGGCATACAACCCCGATCCATAGGGCGTGTCCGTATAACCATGCCGTCGGATCCCATTGCCTTTTCCCGGTTTACCGAAGGAGCCGTTCCCAAAGGGGACCCTGACCATGACCCCCAGGCCGCCATAGCCGGCGTTTCTCCCCGGCAGGCCGCGCCGCAAAGCGCGCCGCAAAACACACAACAGCCTCAAAATGTACAACCGTCCATCATCCCGCCCGGAACGGTTGTCGTGTCCGGCGATATGCCGCCGGCATGGGAAGGCCCGGACCCGCCTCCCCCTTTGATAGAAGAATGGAGCCCGAATCCTCCGTCCGCCAGCGATGCCCCTGCCCGGACGGTAACCGATTCCATTATTCCTCCCAGTAAGATGGATTCCCCCCAAAGTACTGGTCTGTGGCCGTGGGAACAGCCCGATCCTTCCGCTCCGGACCGGCCTCCGGCAATGAACCCGGCACTTCCTGGGGAGCCGGCCTATAGTTCCGGGCAGCCCGGGGAAATAACCCTGCCTCGTTCTGATGTGCCGGGGTACGGGTCTCCATCGGATGATCCGTACGGGATTAGGCGTCCCGGAGAGCCGGGGTATGATTCTTTATCGGATCCTTACGGAGTTGGGGGTCCTGGAGAATCAGGCTATGGTTCCCCGTCGGATCCTTCCCTGGCCGGGGATTCTCCTTACGGTTCCGCGCCGGCCTCTTTCCTGGACGAATGGCCGGAGGAAACGCCTCCTGTTCCTACTCCTCCTGAATCGGCCTATAGACCTCCTGTTGCGACCCAGACGGACAGCGCCATCACCTACGAACGGGGACCGGCATTGACCGGAGAGGGGGAATTGGGCAACACGGCGGCGGGCCCAAAAAGCGTCGCCATGGAACCTGCCGAGGAGCGGCCTCCGGAACCCTATATCGCGTTACCCCCGGAAGCGGAGATTGCCCCCATCGTTTCTCCGGGGGTTAATCCACCGGCTGCCCCAAAGAAGGATACGGTGGAAATTCCCGAAGAGCACATACTCCCTGAGATAGCCGCCACCCCCCGGTCCCGGTCAGTTCCGGAAAACGCGAAACCTGAACCGGTTCAGGCTGAACCGGTAAGCTCCGGCGTTGAAGAACCAGCTTCGGCCCGGACGGCGGCCGTTCAATTTTCCGCCCCCCTTATTACTACCCTTGAAAAAGGGAGGTACTACCTCCAATTACGGGCATATAGCAGAACGGACCTGGTGGAATCAGAACTGACCCGGTTGGGTAGCGGGTATCCTCTGGCGGTACAGGCTGGAGGAAATCCGGAGAAGCCCCTCTACCGCATCCTTGTAGGCCCGGTGAACCTGGGGGAAAGCAACGCCCTTCTCCGGCGTTTTAAAGGAAACGGATACAATGACGCTTTTGTCAAAAAGGCCGAGTAAAAAGGAAAAGGCCGCGCGGTTAAAGGATAGCGCTTTTTTCTAGGGAGCGTCTTTTTCCCAAAAGAAGGAAACTCTTCCATTTCCAGATGAGCGGGCCTTGAGCGGCCCGTTCGGTAAGCGTTTCCCGGATACGGTTAAAATCGCCGTCTCCCAGAATCCCGCAGACGCTGGTCCCCCAGCTTGAACGGTCCTTGTCAAACCACGCCGAGATGTCCCGCTTCGAAATAAGGCGTTCTTCCCGCTGGTCCACCGTTGTTATGGTTACCGCAAAACCCGCTTCCTCAAAACTTCGCCGTAAAACCTCCCCGTCCCAGGTCAGCCACTGGGGAGACCCGGCGTTTCCGACGCCGGGAGAGAAAAAGTGTTCTTCCGCTTCCCGGAGCTTTTCCGAAAGTTCAGACGGAGCGCCGCATTCCTCCAGGATGACCCGGGAAAGCCGTTCGCCAAGGCGGGGTGGAGACTGGAGGAGGGACAGGTCCCCCTTTGGGGCCAGGAGATTCCACGCGCTCCGGGCGTAATCCCGGAAGACCTGCTCCGCCTCCCCGGAAAAGCCCCGCCGCCAATTCTCTCTGGCAAAGATATGATCGAAAACCCCAGTGGAAAAGAACTTTTCAGCCTCGCCGGGGACGGGGAAGGGCGGGGCGGGGTAGACCGCGATTTCCGGCTTTTCCGTCTCGTCCAGGGCGGCGGCAAAGCGAAGCAGGGCATCCCGGGCGGCCTGGGTATCCACCAAAGCGGCGGTAAGCCCCTCGGGGGTTCTGCGCAGGCTCTCCCATAGGAGAAGCCCGTCCCCAGCCGCAGGTATCAGAACACGGTCATACCGGGTTATTGTTGTTTGCCCGATGATACGATCCCGGTCCGCCAAAAGCAGGGCGCTCCGTCCCGATTCCAGGCGCTTAAACCAGCCTTCCCGCCCCTTTGAGGAGGCCGACCAGGAGAGGAATTCCCCATCGGCCTCTCCCGAATCCCCCAGGATAACCGCCGCCTGAATCTCCCGCTTCCGCAACACTTCTTCCCGTATTCCGCCTTCATACCCGACAGAGGAGGGCAGATAAAAGGTCTTGCCCTTCAGGGCGGCGGGCAGGTATTGCTGGGCCGCCCAATGATCCCGGTAGGCATGGGGGTAGATGTACCCGTCTCCGTGGCCGAAACCCTCGGCGTCCCGGCTTGCATCCCGGAGGTGGTTGGGAACTTCCGCGTCTTCCTTCTCCACTTCTCCCAGGGCGTCGAAGAACGCCAGGGCGGAGTTGGACTTAGGAGCCGCCGCCAGGTAAAGGCATGCCTGGGCGAGGGGGAAGTTCCCTTCCGGGAACCCTATGCGATCAAAGGCTTCGGCGCAGGAGATGACCACCGGAAGCGCCTGGGGGTCCGCCAGGCCCACATCCTCGCTTGCCAGGATGATCATACGGCGGAAGATGAAGGCCGGATCTTCCCCGGCGCGGACCATCTTGGCAAGCCAGTAGAGGGCCGCATCAGGATCGCTGCCTCGGACGCTTTTGATAAAGGCGCTGATGGTGTCAAAGTGATAATCCCCGTCCCGGTCATAGAGCAGCGCTCGGCGCTGTATGCTTTCCTCGGCGGCTTCCAGGGAAACCCGGATCTCCGCGCCTTCAGACGGCGGCCAGGAGGGGGGGCTGGTTTCTACCGCCAATTCCAGGGCGTTGAGGAGGCTCCGGGCGTCTCCGCCTGCGACTTCTACCAGGTGTTCCAGGGCGCCTTCCTCAAAGACAACCTTCCACCTGCCGTACCCCCGTTTGACGTCGGCCAGGGCGCGGGCCGCAGTTTCCAGAAGGTTTTCCGGGGTAAGGGATTTAAGCTGAAAAACGCGGCTCCGGCTTACCAGGGCCCGGTTTACCTCGAAGAAAGGGTTTTCCGTGGTAGCGCCGATGAGGATCACCGTACCGTTTTCCACCCAGGGGAGAAGGGCATCCTGCTGGGCCTTGTTCCAGCGGTGAACTTCGTCCACAAAGAGGATGGTCCTGCGTCCGTAGAGCCGGCGGCGTTCATCCGAGCGGTCTATAGCTTCCCGGATATCCTTGATCCCCGTCAGGACCGCGTTGAGGCTTTCAAAGCAGGCCCGTGTCGTGTTGGCGATAACCCGGGCCAGACTTGTTTTTCCCGTACCCGGGGGACCGTAAAAGATGACGGAAGAAAGCCGGTCCGCCTGGATGGCCCTTCGCAGGAGCCGTCCAGGCCCGACGATATGGCTCTGCCCTATGACGTCATCCAGCGTTTGGGGACGCATACGGTCCGCCAAGGGGCCTTCCGAAGCGCCGGCGCCCTCTACCGTAAACAGATCGCTCACCGGCCCTCCTTATACCCCCAACCGCGCTTTTACTATCCTGTTTTTACTCTACGTTCCATTCCTTAGGATCATCCCCCTGCCGGCATGACCAAAGGCCGTCCTGCTGAGTTGAAGCAAAAAGCACATGATCCCAAGGCGCCTGGTAGAGGCTGATAACGGGGTGAGTCCCCAGGGTGTTGTAATAGGTATCATTATTGGACGCGCTGGCAGAAGCGCCCGACACCGGCAGGCCAGGTTCCTGAAGGCGTTCGCCCAGAACCGGCGTTGTGGACGTTTCACTCGAAAAAGTAATCGGAAGTTCGCTGTATCCATAATAGTAGGTAGATACACTATTGCCTCCGGGAACGGCG
>JAIRLK010000275.1 GCA_031259515.1 Treponema sp.
ACCAACATAATTCTTTTCATCTCGATCCTCCTTGATACCGGTTTAACCGCTATCCTTAAATAGTACCGCAGAGCAAAAGCTCCGCTCAAAAACAGCGCTGCCGCTGGATTTGGCATAAACATCCAATTTCACCCCTTTACCGCACCAATGGTAACTCCCGCGATGAAGTAACGCTGCAGCCAGGGGTAAACAATCAGTATAGGAACCGTAGCAAACATCACCGCCGCCGCCTTCATGCCGTCGCTGGCTGCGGGGATACCGCCGCCCGCAGCGCCTTCCTGGGTCGCCACCTCTATCGAAGAAAGGTTGTTGATGATGTTGTACAGTTTTAACTGGATAGGGTGAAAATCAGCCTTGGTAAGGTAGAGCAGGGCATCACTAAAACCGTTCCACCGGCCCACCGCGTAGAATAGGGCCAGGGTAGCCAGCACTGCGGAAGACAACGGAAGATAGATAGACACGAGCACGGTAAAGGGATTTGCCCCGTCCAGTTCCGCCGATTCCTTGAGGCTTTCCGGTATGCTGTAAAAAAAACTCCGCAGGATGATCATGTTAAAAACAGAAAGACAGTTCGGTATGATCAGTACCAAAGGGTTGTTCAGGATCCCCAAACTTTTTATGAGAATATAGCTTGGTATGGTCCCCGCGCTAAAATACATGGTAAAAAGGATTAGTACATTGATAATCCCTTTCCCCTTAAGGATGGGATACGTAAGGGGAAAAGCGCAGAGTATGGTGATAGCTAAAGAGAAGAGCGTACAGATTATCGTCAGAATAGCCGTCCATATCATGGAACGGGAGAAAGAGGGATCCTTGAACACATACCGATAAGAATCCAGGGTAGAATTTACCGGTAGAAAAGATACCTGGCGGTTTACAATAGCCATAGGGTCGCTTAAAGACCGGGCCAGGATGTTCAGCATGGGGAAAAGGCAAATCCCGATTACCGCAAGGCAGACCAGCGCAATAATTGTATCGCCGATTTTCTTTGATGTCGAATTGATCATAATTGTTCCTCCTATAATATACCGGCTTACCAAATACCCCGTTCGCCGAATTTTTTTGCCATAGTGTTTGCCGCAACCAGGAAAAGTACACAAATGACCGACTGAAAAAGACCAATCGCCGCAGTATACGAGAACTGTTGGGAACGTATACCGACCCGGTATACCATGGTACTGATTACATCCGCCACCTGCATGACCCGCGGGTTAGCCAGAGTATAGGGCCGGTCAAACTCACTGCCCAGAATACGGCCAAGGTTCATGATTAGAAGCACTACAATGGTGGACCGCAGTCCCGGCAGGGTTACGTGCCATATCTTGCCCCAGCGGCCCGCGCCGTCAACTTCGGCAGCTTCGTAAATTTCAGGATTGATTCCGGTGATGGCCGCCAGATAGATAATCGTCCCCCAACCCATCTCTTTCCAGACCCCCAAACCTACATAGGTTCCTACCCACAGGGTGTTGTTCATCAAAAAGTCGATAGGGCCTATGCCCATTTTTCCCAGCGCAATATTGATCACCCCTCCCGAAGGAGCGAAGAGCTGGCTGGCAATACCGCTGATGATGATCCAGGAGAGGAAGTGGGGAAGATACACGATGGTTTGGGTAAGGCGCTTGTAACCGCTCCAGGTTAATTCGTTCAGCAAAATAGCCAGAATAATCGGCGCGGGGAATCCTACCACCAGGTCAAGCAGGTTAAGGGTAAGGGTATTCCGCAAAGCGTTGCCGAAATCACGGGAGGTAAACGCCTGAATAAACCACTTACCCCCCACCCAAGGAGATTCCCACACTCCCTGGAACACGTTATACTCTTTAAAGGCGATGACGATGTTCGTCATGGGGATATAACGGAAAATGATAAAAAACGTTATAGGTAACACAAGCATCGCATAGAGCATCCATGTACGCTTGATATACTCAAAACAATCCTTTCCAGGTTTCACCGGATTATTTTGAACCTTCATATTGAACCTCCTTGTTTATATGCTTCGCTTACAATCCAGATTTCCTTGGGAACCTCGTACCGGGCATATAAGACGATTATAAGAAGCATATCAAAAATCAGGCAATGCCGAAATTTTATAATACATTGTACGAATTCTTGATTTTGTAAATAATTTTTTGACAATCTTTTCAAAGCATGGTAATCTAAAATAACAAGGCCGCCGGCCGGGTTTGCAGTCTAAGATAGTTTCTTGCTTAAAGGAGGAATAGCTATGCCTGATAAATTTGATGCATGTAGTCCCATTATTACCTATATGGTATACAGAAGGTGTCCCATTGACTGGCGGTTAAAGCCGCACTATGTTTCAAATTATGATATTACCTATATCACTAACGGCTGCGCCAAATATACCATCAATAATATTAAATACGATCTATCGACGGGGAATATATTGTGCCTCCCTGATGGCACTAAGAAAGAGGCTGTTACCTGTCCGGATAAGTTAATGCATTGCTATTCAGTAAATTTCAGGCTGAAAGATACGTCCGGAGGGATACTCGTTCCCCCTTTCCCTCTGGTACACAATATAGGTTTACGGAAGGACATGGCCTTTCTTTTTAATGAACTTGCCTGTGCCTGGACGGGGCAACATCCTGGTTATATAATGAAAAGCAGGGGCTATCTGCTGATAATCCTTCAGCAGCTTTTTGAACTATTAGTATACAATATCAATTATTCGGCTGCCGACTGCCGGATAAAAAAAGCAATAAAATATATCTATGCACATTACAACGATCGGCTTACCGTAAAAATCCTTGCGGCAAGGGCGAAACTTAATACCAGTTATTTTGGCCTGCTTTTTAAGCAGGAAACCGGATTAACCGTACATCAATATATACGAAAAATCAGAGTCCGCAATGCAGAGATTCTGCTGCAAGACGGTACGCATACCGTAACGGAAGTCGCCGATTACTGTGGTTACTGCGATGTAATACATTTTTACCGGGAATTCAAAACGGTTATGGGCATCCCGCCTTCTCAGTGTATTCCAAAAAGAATAGTACCCCCCCCCCCCCCCCCCCATTATTTTAAAATGAATTCTTTTTATACATGCAGGCCAACGGACCATTTTCATCCCGTTCCTGGGTATCTACTCCCAGGAGCGGTTTGTGGGTATATCAACGGCGGTGGGCGAAAGAAGTTGTTTACCTGTTCCTTCTCACTATGATTCGTTTGCTGGTCATACTTTAGCACGGTTTTTTACCAAGAAATCAACTTCTTTCGCCCACCGCCCGCCATGCGGAAAACGTATTGGTCAATTCTTCCCCTGACAAATCCCCGATAAAAAAGATTGACAAACAGAAATAGAGCAGAAGAAAATCGACAAAAAGAGGGATTGGAGAGCGGGGACAGCGAAAGGCGCATCAGAACCCGCGCTCTGACGCGCCTTGTGGAACCGGGTACGCAGTCCGCACTGAGGCGGGATGGTTTAGCTGAACAGGTGGAACTTCATCACCAGCCCCGCGAACACGATGGAAACCATGGAGAGCAGCTTTATGAGGATGTTGATGGAAGGTCCTGAAGTATCCTTGAAGGGATCCCCCACCGTATCGCCCACCACCGCCGCCTTGTGGGGATCCGAGCCTTTGCCGCCGAGGTTGCCCGCTTCAATATACTTCTTGGCGTTGTCCCAAGCGCCGCCTGAGTTGGCCATCATGACGGCCAGTACAAAACCCGTGGCGGTGGCTCCGGCCAGCATCCCGGTAACGCCGTTTACCCCCAAAATCAAGCCCACCGCAAGCGGACTGACGATCCCTGTCAGGGCCGGGGCTATCATTTCTTTTTGAGCGCCCCGTGTACAGATGTCCACGCAGCGGGCATAATCCGCCTCGGCGGTACCATCCATAAGACCGGCGATCTCCTTGAATTGCCGACGCACCTCAATAACGATGCTCTGGGCCGCCCGGCCAACGGCGTTCATGGTGAGTGAGGAAAACAGGAACGGAAGCATGGCCCCCACAAACAGGCCGATCAGGGTGGTGGGGTTGGTTATGTTGAGGTTGATGATGAAGGCCGGGTCTTTAAGGTGAATCTCGTCGATGTAGGCCACAATCAGCGCCAGAGCGGTTAAGGCGGCGGAACCTATGGCAAAACCCTTACCCGTGGCGGCGGTGGTGTTACCCAGGGAATCCAGGGCGTCCGTTCTTTCCCGCACTTCTTTGGGCAGGCGGGACATCTCGGCAATACCCCCCGCGTTGTCCGCCACCGGCCCGTAGGCGTCGGTAGCCAGGGTGATCCCCAAGGTGGAAAGCATACCCACCGCGGAGATACCCACCCCGTAGAGCCCCTCGGAAAAATTGGCCGCGCCGCCGGATGCGAAGAAACTTGTCAGCACCGAAATCCCCACGATGACAACCGGGATGAAGGTTGAGTTCATCCCCAGGGATATGCCGCTGATGATAATCGTCGCGGGACCGGTCAGGCTGGCATTAGCCAGGTTCCGGGTGGGCTTGTAGGTATCGGAGGTAAAGTATTCGGTAAAGAACCCGATCAGCACCCCCGCAGCCAGCCCGGAGATGACCGCGCCGTATACCCCCAGGCGTCCGGGGTTACCGGCGCAGTCCAGGCCGAAGTAGATCACCGGGAACGCCCCGATGATTACCAGGGCGGAAGAAATATAGGTCCCCCTCCGCAGGGCGGCAAGCAGGGCCTTTTGGTTGGTGTTCTCGTTACACCGGACGAAAAAGGTCCCGATGATGGAGGCGACGGTCCCCAAAGTTGCCATCAGCATAGGTACCGCCGCCCCGCCGAAATTGTACCCCGCCGATACCGCCAAGGCGATGGTAGCGATGATGGAACCCACGTAGGATTCATAGAGGTCCGCGCCCATGCCGGCTACGTCCCCCACGTTATCCCCCACATTGTCGGCAATGACCGCCGGATTCCGGGGATCGTCTTCGGGGATCCCCGCCTCAACCTTGCCGACAAGGTCCGCCCCCACATCCGCCGCCTTGGTAAAAATGCCCCCGCCCACCCGGGCAAACAGGGCCATGCTGGAAGCCCCCATTCCAAAGGTCAGCATTGCCGCGGAAATATTACGTATCTGAGCCGCCGGATCCCCCGCAAGATTGGCGTAGAACACGTATTTCAACAGGAAGAACCAAATCGAAAGGTCCAGAAGCCCCAGACCGATGACGGTAAACCCCATCACCGTGCCGGAAGAAAAGGCCACCCGCAACCCCCGGTTAAGGCTCTCCGACGAAGCCTGGGCCGTCCGGGCGTTGGCGGCGGTGGCAATTTTCATCCCGATAAAGCCTGAAAGCCCGGAGAAAAAACCGCCGGTAATAAAGGCAAAGGGAACAAAGGGCGTCAAAAAACCCGTAAAGGCCATGACGCTCAACACCACGAACATCACGGCAAAAAACAGCGCCACGCCGGTATATTGGCGTTTCAAATAGGCGTTGGCCCCCTGACGCACGGCCAGGGAAATCTTCTTCATCAACTCTCCCCCCTCAGAGAAAGCCAACACCCTCCGGGCCTGAACGAACGCGAAAACCAGTGCCAAAACCGACCCCGCAGGCACAAGTAAAAACAACTGCTCTGCCATACATAAACCTCCTAACCATTTAGCCGCAGCCTTCCGGTACCGAAAAGCCGCCAGCCGCCAAAGTATAACACAGAAGGCAGATAAAACGATAGATGAGCTTGTTACGGAAGGTTCCTACAGGCTCCGTAGATAGGCTTCCGGCCCCGATATGTACAGGTTGTTCCCCCGGCTGTCGATGACCGCTACCACCGGAAAATCCACCACACTCAGACGGCGGATTGCCTCGGGCCCCAGGTCTTCAAAGGAGATAAGTTCCGCAGCCTTGACGCAATCGGCAATCATGGCCCCCGCGCCGCCTATGGCGGCAAAGTAAACCGCGCCGGCCCGCTCCATGGCCGCGATCACCTCCGCCGAACGCTTCCCCTTGCCGATCATGCCCCTCAGTCCCAGCGCCAAAAGCCGGGGAGCGTAGGCATCCATGCGGTAACTCGTGGTTGGACCCACCGAGCCGATGATCCGGCCCGGCGGGGCAGGAGCGGGGCCGGCGTAGTAGATCACCGAGTCTTCAAGAGGAAAGGGAAGCGGGCTGCCTGAGTCCAACAGTTCCATAAGCCGCTTATGGGCCGCGTCCCTGGCGGTGTAGATGTCCCCGGACAGGTAAACAAGGTCCCCGGCGGCGATGGCAGCGGCTTTTTCCCGGGTTAAGGGAAGGGTAAGGTAATGTTCCATATTATAAATCCTCTCCGGCATGGCGGGCCGCATGGCAGTTGATATTCACCGCGCAGGGGAGTCCCGCGATGTGGGTGGGCATGGTTTCAATGGCCACCGAAAGGGCGGTGGTGGCGCCGCCAAAGCCCTGGGGACCGATGCCGGAGGCGTTGATCTTTGCCAGCAATGCCTGTTCCAGGTCCCGGTAACAGGCAACGCCGCTGCCTGTCCCGATGGGACGGAGCAGGGCCTTTTTCGCCAACAGAGCGGCCTTGTCAAAGGTCCCGCCGATGCCGACTCCCACCACAATGGGCGGGCACGGATTGGAACCCGCGGAATCCACAACGGAAACCACAAAGTCGATAA
>JAIRLK010000362.1 GCA_031259515.1 Treponema sp.
CGGCAAGGTTCACATACTCGGTGGCGACAACGAGTTTTTTGGAGCGCAGCTTCGCTTCGTCAAAATCCCGGGGAACCGCCGCCACAACACGCACCCTGTCAAAGCCCAGGTCGAGGACCGTTTCCACATCGGCGCCGCTTTCCCTTATCCAGTCCGCGCCGGTAAAGCCCGCGTCGTGGCTGCCCAGTTCAAGGAGTTCGCCCACGTTCTGGGGCTTCATAATTTTCGCGTCGAGCCATTCCGCGGCTATCACCGGCCGGTAGGTACGATCCGCCGGATAAATGGGGAAACCCGCCTCGGAAAAAAGCCGGGAAACATTGTCAAAAATCCTCCCCTTGGGAATAAGGATCCTGAGTTTTTCCATATATGCTCCTTTATCTGACCCCTTCGCCGAAATGATCAGACAAAAAAAAGCCGTGAACTCTCCGGAAAAATCCGCGAGTCCACGGCTGAATTACCGTTTAAGGGCCTTACAGGTCACCGGACTCCGGACGTGTGGATATGATGGTGATGATGGAAAATCAGGGAGAAAAATCCCATCCGCCGTCCTTGAAGTAAATTCCGGTTCATGTGATGAGTGTAGCGGAATTGATAAAACGTGTCAATATGCCGAATTGCGCCACGTTAAATCTAACCATGGCGGAACATTTGAGCCATGTAAAAATCTAACCCAACATGGCCTAAGGAACAGTTCAGAAATAACATGCTAGGGTTGTTTCTGCCCGGTGATGCGGCCCCTGTTCTCCGATTTTCCCACGGGCACGAGAGCATGGGAGACCGGGGATGCGTTCATGTACGGGATGCCTACCTCCCCGCAAAAAATTATTATCAGGCTGAATTCCCGCGCCGAAGCCGGGAATCAGCCACGATTCTCTGTTTACATCTCCGCCCTTTCATTCGATCCTTTCATTCGATGTATCCGCCCTTCATCGGAGAAACGGCGTTCTTCGCGTACACCCGCAGTATGCCCTTCCGGTACTTTACCGGTTTAGGCCGCCACTCCTTCTGCCGTTCCAAAAGAATCGATCCTATTTCCGCCGGAGGCAGCTCCCGTTTATCCACGCCTACGATGTCAATGCGCCGCAAGTCAACATTGATTTCGATGAGGTCCCCTTCCTGTACCAGCGCGATAGGACCTCCGTCAGCGGCTTCGGGGGAAACATGCCCGATGGCGGGCCCCCGGGTCGCGCCGGAAAACCGACCGTCGGTGATCAGCGCCACCGATGAGGAAAGCGCGGGATCCGAGGCGATTGCCTCGGTGGTATAAAACATCTCCGGCATCCCGCTCCCTTTGGGCCCCTCGTAGCGGATGATCACCGCGTCCCCGGCGCCAATCTTTCCGGTAAGCACCGCGTCTATGGCTTCCTCCTCGCGGTCAAAGGGACGGGCCAGGAGCCGGGTCTTGCGCATCGCCTCCGGCAGAGCCGAATGTTTCACCACCGCCCCTTCGGGGGCAAGGTTCCCCTTCAGAATGGCTATGGCCCCGCTCCGGCTAATAGGATTGGCGAAAGGCCGTATCACCTCTTCTTTCGAGACGCCCCGGTTTTTCAGGTACTCATGACACCGCTCATAAAACCCTTCTTGCCGCAGATCCTCAAGATTCTCCCCCAGAGTTTTTCCCGTTACGGTCAACACATCCAGGTTGAGCAGGGATTTTACCTCCTCCATGATCGCGGGAGTTCCGCCTGAGTAGAAGAAAAACTCCGCCGGCCATTTCCCGGAAGGCCGGATGTTCAGCAGATAGGGGGAAACCCGGTGAACCCGGTCGAATTCCTCCGCGTCAAGTTCTATGCCCAGTTCATGGGCAATGGCGGGAAGGTGAAGCAACGAATTGGAGGAACCAGCGATGGCGGCGTGGACAACAATCGCGTTGTGGAAAGCCTCTTTAGTCATTATCTGGGAAGGAAGCAGGTTCTTTTGAGCGAGGACCAGGGCCTGTTCCCCCGCCTTCCGGGCAAAGTCCCGCAATTCGCCGCCGGCGGCGGGCATAAGGGCGGAACCGGGAAGCGCCATGCCCAGGGCTTCCGCCATTATCTGCATGGTCGAGGCGGTTCCCATGAAGGAGCAGGCCCCGCAGGACGGGCAGGCGCTGTGTTTGCGGCGAATAAATTCCGCCTCGCTGATTTCCCCCCGTTTATACATAGCGTCGTACATGCCTATCTGTTCCAGGGTGAGCAGGTTAGGCCCCGCGTTCATCACGCCGCCGGTTACAACGATAGCAGGCATGTTGAGCCGCGCAATAGCCTCAAGGTGGGCGGGCATTCCCTTATCGCAGCTTGCGAAAAAAACGCCCGCGTCAAAAGGAGTCGCCATGGCGTGAATCTCGATTAACGACGCGATAACTTCCCGGGATGCAAGAGAAAAATTGATGCCGTCATGCCCCTGAGCCTGGCCGTCGCATATATCCGTGGCGTAGTACTTAGCCGCCTTCCCTCCCCGCGCGCCAATAGCCGCTTCGCAAAGGCCGACCAGTTCATTGAGGTGCGCCGACCCCGGATGACTGTCCCCATAGGTACTTTCCAGCAAAATCTGTGGTTTTCCCAAATCCTCAACGGTCCACCCCATCCCGATTCTCAACGGGTCCATCTCCGGGGCGACAGTCCTGATCTTCTGACTGCGCAGCATCGCTGTTCCTCCTCTCTATAAATATGACGGTATACATCCTCTGTAATACCAGATACATGGCAAATTTTCATCCCCTCACGGTAACAGAACAATCGGAGTTCAGAGCGCCCCCGCAGAGGAGGAGACTTCCCCCTCCGTCATATAAATATGGTATACTAAGTACATGGAAACCATGTTTACGGTCGCTGCCCTCTGTGCGGCAGGAGCGGAAAAAGTTGTCTCAAACGAGATACGCAAGCTGGGACTTCCCGTGATAGACGGGGGGTATGGCAGGGTCAGATTTAAGACCGGATTGGCCGGTCTCTACCGCTCCCTCATGGGACTGCGCGCCGCCGACCGGGTCCTGCTGGAAACAGCCTGGTTTCCGGCAGGGGATTTTGACGCCCTCTTTGAGGGAACCCGGAATGTTCCCTGGGAAACCTACATCCCCCGTGGTATGGGGCTTAGGATAACCAAGGTCAGGACCAACCGTTCCAAGCTCATGGCGGAAACCAGCGTTCAGGCGGTAGTTCATAAGGCCGCCGCAGGGCGGCTCTGCGAACGCCTGCGCCTTGCCCGGCTGCCGGAATTGGGGAAAAAGGCGGATCTACGGGTTTATATTGAAAAGGACCAGGTTTCCCTGCTCCTGGATGTGTCTGGAGCGCCCCTCTTTAAGCGGGGCTACCGCGTCGAAGGCGGCGCCGCGCCTCTGCGGGAAACCACCGCCGCCGCCCTGTTGCTCCTGGCGAACTGGCGCCGGAAGTATCCCCTTTGGGACCCCCTTTGCGGGTCGGGGACCATCGCTATAGAGGCCGCCCTTTACGCCTGGGACATGGCCCCGGGCCTGGGCCGGACCTTCGCCGTGCAAGATATGCTGTTCGCGGACCCTGAGGTAGAACAAACAGTCCGGGAAGAATTGCTGGCCAGGGTTGATTTTAACAGAACCATCCGTATCTACGGAAGCGATGCCGATGAACGGGCCCTTGCCATTGCCAAAGCGAACCTCCGGCGGGCCTATGACCTGGCCCAGGGTAAAGCGGTTTCCCTTTTAGGGGCAAAGCCTCACAAACTCCTGGAAAGGAACCGCAGCCAGCGGCACGAAGAAAGCGGTCCGGGCCTTCCGCTGCCCGACGGCCCCGGTCTTCCGGACTTGCGGATCGCCGCCCTGGAGGATGCCGGGAAGGGCTGGCCGCCCAGGGGCGGCGGGTCCCAGAGCCGGCGGCGCGGAGCGGCGGACGGGCGGCGGAAAAATACGGGGGAAGGACGGAAGCGGCATGGGGAGGAACGGGCGGACGAGCCCCAAGGATTCATCATCACCAACCCGCCCTACGGCATACGTTTGGGAGATCCCGGGGCGGCGGAGGCGGTTTACCGGAACGTGGCGGAAGTAAGCCGGAATTTTCCCGGATGGAAACTGGGGATCATTACCGATCATCCTGGTTTTGAATCCCACTTTGGAAAGAAAGCGGACTCTTGTAAGGAAATCACCAATGGAGCGATCCGTTCGTATTTTTATCAGTACGAAAAATTGTAGGAGCGGCAGCTATGTCCATTGTAGTAGAGCACGAAAAAAGGCAGCGGGAAATTTTGGAGAAGGCCCTGGATGTTTTTATAGATGAGGGGTATGAAAACGCGACATTTCAAAAGATCGCCGACCGCTGCGCTATTACCAGGACGACGTTATATATCTATTTCAAAAATAAGCGGGAGATTTTCAATTATTCGATCAAGCAGCTTTTAGGAAAGGTGGAAAAAGACATTCTTACCGTTAAAGAAAACCGGGAACTCAATTACGCGGAAAAAATCACCGAAGTTTTGCTGGTCATCCTTGAACGCCTGGAGGAAAGCCGCCGCCTTTTATCGGTAATCCTGAATTTCCTGCTCAACCTGCCTAAAAACGATACATGCCCGGATTACCGGGTCAGGCGGCGTACTGTCCGGCTGCGTCATATCCTGGCGACTATGGTGATCGAAGGGATTCGGGCGGGGGAAATCGCTCCGGTCAATGTCCGTGTAGCGGACGATCTGTTATACGGAATAATCGAAGCCGCCATATTCCGTTTGGTAGTGCTTAAACGTACATCCGTCGGAGAACTGAAACATGCGGCTGCCTTGGCGGTAGGGCGGCTTAAATCGTCGTCTTAGAGCCTGTTGCGCTTCGCGCATAAAGCGGCCTTATTCCCAGGGAAACCGTACCCCCCCGGATGTACCGCTTTTTTCGCCCGCAAGCCAGTCCACATACTGCACCGCGGTTCGGGGGGATCTGCCGTTGAACCATCGTTCCCAGCGGAGGGCGTTTTCCCGGAAGCGGACCCTGCATTCCCCTTCGACGGGAGGCAGGGGGTCGGGCAGGATGCCCCGGCGGAGGGCGATGTGTTCGGCAATGCGCAGGTATTCTTCCTGCCCTGGGGCGGTGAACACCACCGTAACGCCGAAACGGTCCGCCAGGGAGAGCTGCTCCTGCATGGTGTCGAAGGCCCGGACATCCCCGGTAGAAGCGGACTCGGCGGCCTGGGCGGTGGTGGGCCGGTCGGCGAGCTGCTCTTTCACCAGGTGACGGCGGTTGCTGGTGGCGTAAATCACCACATTAGGCGGCCTGGATTCGACCCCTCCTTCCAGCAGGGTTTTAAGGTTCATGAACGAGTCATCGGCGGATTCAAAGGAAAGATCATCAATAAACACGATAAAACGCCGGGAGCGGCGGCCCGCCAGGGTCTCCAGGATATCCGAAAACTCAGACAGATCCGATTTGTTGATTTCGATCAGTTTAAGGCCCCGGCCAGAGTATTCGTTGCATACCGCCTTGATGGTGGCGGATTTACCGGTTCCCCGGTCCCCGTAGAGGAGCAGGTTATTGGCGTTTCTCCCCTCCAGAAACCGGAGGGTGTTGGCTACCACCACGGACCGCTGATCCTCATAGCCGAAAAAATCGGCCATAGTAATAGGATCGGGATTACGGACCGGCAGCAAAAAGAGCGAAAGCGGCCTGATCCCCCCTCCCCCCAGGGAAAAATCGGTCAGGGAGTTGCGGTGGGAAAAATCCGGAATAAACGGATCCGAGGCCCAGGTGAAAAAGTCGTACTGCCCAAGAACACCCGCTCCCTTTACACGCAGATATTCTGTCAGGGCCGGCAGGGAAGCTCCCCAGTTTGAGTTTTCCGGAAAGAGCTTTAGGATAAGGCCGGAGTGCGGGCGCCGGGATCTTTTCCCCTCCGCGGCCCAAAGAACACGGGATTCCTCTTCAATGTTTCCGGCAATCTGATCAAGGCCGTTCTTCCTGAGAATTTCCGCGATGTGAAAGCCCAGGCCGTGAATCTCGAAAGACGCGATGCGTCCAAGCCGGGAAAGATCGGTCTTGGCCAGGGCGTACAGCACGGCGGGAGGACTTTCCGCATTCTCCGCGGCGCAGGTGTAGGGATTATCGTCCCCGATGGTTAGATACCCCAGGGTA
The DNA here is from genome assembly GCA_031259515.1 of Treponema sp. Taxonomy (GTDB): domain Bacteria; phylum Spirochaetota; class Spirochaetia; order Treponematales; family Breznakiellaceae; genus JAIRLK01. The sequence goes on from JAIRLK010000362.1 coordinate 6,056, forward strand.
ATATAGAAAGAATAGTCCTGCTGGGTTTGAACAAAGGCGTTTATAAACGCGGCCCAATCCTCGGCGATTTCCAGATAGGTGTCGGGAATGCCGTACATGAGGTCTTCATCTTTTTCTTCCGAAAGGTCATCCAGGAGTTCCCGCAACATACCCAGGAGCGGATGCTCCTTCAACGCGGAGAAAAGGGAAAGCCCCATGATGTCGCCTAGGGTGGCATAAATTCTGTCGGTTATATTCATACCGCCTGGGCATCCTGCAACAGCTTAAATACCTTGGTCGGGCATTTTGAGACGCAGGTTCCGCAGGAATCGCATTTGCCGTAATCGACTATGGGGATTCCCCGGTCCATGACGATGCACTTCTGGGGGCAGTTCTTTACGCACAGTTCGCATTTGATGCACCCCGCTTTGCAGGTTTTCATCACCCTAGCCTTAACCGGGTTCCTGTTAGAACAAAACACAAACGCTCCCTGCTGATCCCGGGGTATTTCCCGGAGTACACCCTGGGGACATTCGCCCACACAGACTTTACACCCCGTACATTTGGCCCTGTCGATTTGGGGCAGCCCGTTTTCCCCCATGCTGAGGGCGCCGAAGGCGCAGACCGCCGTGCAGTCCCCAAAACCCAGGCAGCCCCAAGCGCAGAGCTTGGTCCCCCCGGCGGAAAGCTTAGCCCCCCGGCAGGTCCTGACGCCGGTGTACTCGCCCTTGACCGGAGCGCGGTCTTTTGTCCCCCGACAGGCCAAAACCGCCACCACCGGAACAACCGAAGCGTCCCCGCCCACAAGGGCGGCAAGCCGCTCCGCCACCCCAGGGCCGCCGACGGAACAACTGGAGATCCCCGCTTCCCCCTTGGCCACCGCCGCCGCGTAGGCGTCGCAGCCCGGATACCCGCAGGCCCCGCAGTTGGCTCCCGGCAGAATCTCCCGGATCTGACCCGCCAACGGATCCTGGGTTACCGCGAAAAACCGCCGGAAGAAACCCAAAGCCGTCCCTAAAACAAAAGCCAATACCGCCGCAAAAACAGCGGTTATTAATACGATACTCATAGCGCATTCCTTCTATTTCTATCTGCTGTCTCTCTACCTGCTATTTCACCAACCCGGAGAAACCCATAAATGCCATGGACAGGAGCGCCGCCGTAACAAACAATATGGGCGTTCCTTTCAGAAACGGGGGAATGGGACTGGTCCTGATCCGCTTCCGTATACCTGCCAGCAGGAGGAGGGACAGCAGGAAGCCCAGGGCCACGCCGGCGGCGTAGACTACAGATTCCAAAAAATTGTACCCATTGGAAATCGCGTCCAGGGTTACCGCGAGGATGGCGCAGTTCGTGGTGATCAGGGCAAGGTAGATGCCCATGGACCCGTACAGCGCCGGGGCCGATTTTTTCAAGTAGAATTCCACCAGTTGGACCAGGCTTGCGATAACCAGGATGAAGACCAGCAGTTTGAGAAAATCCAGCCCCAGGGGTTCCAGGATGAACCGGTAGATAGGCCAGGTAACGCAGGTTGCCAGGACCGTAACAAAGGTTACAGCCATACCCATGCCTATGGACTTGTCCTCACTGGTACTCATCCCGATAAAGGGGCAGAGGGCGAGGAACCGCATGAGTACCACGTTGTCAATTAAAAAGGCGGCAATAAAAATCTTAAAAAGGTCCATGCCTATCCTCCGTGATGGCTGTGAGCGCCCGCCGCAACAGGCCCCGTTGAATCCCCCGGCCCTTTAAGCCGGGATTTAATAAAGAAATTGAGCGCGATGAACAGGGCAAACACGAAGAAGCCTCCGGGCGGCAGGATGAAGAACAGGATAGGCTGATAGCTGTCCGGCAGCACCTGAAAGCCCAGAATAGCCCCGCTTCCCAGAAGTTCCCGTACCAGGGAGATTCCGGCCAGGACCCAGGTGTACCCCAGCCCCATGCCCAAGGCATCGGGAATCACCTTGATAAGGGGCTGCTTGGAGGCGAAGCCCTCAACCCGGCCCATGATGATGCAGTTAACCACGATGAGGGGAATAAAGACCCCCATGGCTTTGGACAGGTCAGGAAACCAGGCCCGCAGTACGTAGTCGATCACCGTGGTAAACGCGGCAATGATGATGATGAACACGGGAATACGCACCGATTCGGGGATGAGTTTGCGGAAGATGCTGATGACCAGTTCCGACATGAGGAGTACGAAGGTCATAGAAAGCCCCATGCCTATACCATTAGCCACCGCAGTCGTTACCGCCAAGGCGGAACAGAGGCCAATCATCAACATGAGCAGGGGGTTCTCCCTGACTATGCCATTGGTGAATATTGTAAATAATTGCCGGCTTTTCATTGTACTCCTCCCTGGGCGTTCATCCATGCGGCGGCGGCGGTTCCCGACGCCTTAACTACCGACGCCACCGCCCGGCTTGTAATCGTAGAAGCGGTGATGGCGGCCACATCTTCCTTAGGCTCGAAAGGGTCGGTAACCGGCTTCCCCGCGAACTGGCCGCAGAAGGTGAGTTTCGCGGGTTTATCCACAAAATAGGAAGCCGAGGCGGCGTTAGCCCCCAAACCAGGGGTATCCTGGTGTTCCAGTATCTTAACCCCCGCAATCCTGCCGTCCGCCCCGACGCCTACCAGGACCGTGATGAGGCCGCCATAACTGGGCCCCGAAGCCCGTATGGCCGTTCCCAACAGGGCGTCCCCCTGTTTTATCGCGTATTGGCTGCCGAAGCTCACCGTATTCTGAGGGCTGGCAATCTCCCCGGTAATGTCCGAAAAGACATCGGCGCTGGGGAAAAGGTCTTTCAGCGCGGCTTCCAGGTCCGCCTGGGACCGTTGGGCGATAATCTCTTCCGTCGCGTTGTACACCAAGGCCAAGCCCACGCAGGCCGCCGTAGCGAAACACGCCAGGACCAGGCCCAATTTCAGCATATCTTTCATTTTGACGCCTCCGGCTTTTTCGGTACAAACCCGTATTTCTTCTGTAATAGCCGGTTCAGGAAGGGGGTACAGGCATTCATGATGAGGATACCGTAGGTTACCCCTTCGGGGTAATTGCCCCATTTACGGATAAGCACGGTGATAAGCCCCGCCCCGAACCCGAATATGAGCTTGCCCGTGGCGGTCATGGGGGCGGACACATAATCGGTAGCCATGAACACCGCCCCAAAGAGTACACCGCCGCCCAGGATGCCCACCAAAGGGTCCATCCCCAGGGCAAGGGAGGCCAGAAAGGCGGCGGCGGTCATGGCCGCCGGAGCGCGCCAATCTATAACCCGGCGGATCAAAAGATAGGCCGCGCCAGCCAGGATGAGCAGGATCGATGTTTCGCCTATGCAGCCCCCATGGTTTCCGAAAAACAGGGTCCTGATAGTAGACCAATAATCCGGCGCGGGTGAAAGCCCGGCGCCGGCAAAGTCCGCCCCTAAATCCGCGACGGTTCCCCCCTGCTTGAGGATCCCCAGGGGAGTGGCGGCGCTTACCGCGTCGGCAGCGAACCATCCCGCGCCGGCGCTGACCGGACGGATCCAGGTGGTGATCGCCGCAGGGAAGCTCATGATGAGAAAGGCCCGGCCTATGAGGGCGGGGTTAAACACGTTGGCCCCTAGGCCGCCGAAGAATTCCTTTGCCACGACAACCGCGAAGATTGCCCCCAGGGCGGTCATCCACCAGGGGGTAGAGGGTGGCAGGACCAGGGCCAGAAGCAGGCCGGACACCGCCGCGGAAAAGTCCGCGATCCGCCGCTCCTGTTTGGTAACGAGCCGGAACAGGGCTTCCGCCGCCACCGCGGCAGCCACGGAGATCACCACATTGATGAGGGCCGCACGTCCGAAAATCGCAATCCCAAAGATCGTTACCGGCGCCAGGGCGATGAGCACGTGGATCATCAGCGTCCGGGCCGCCACCGGAGACGAAATATGGGGGCTTGACGCTAAAAGCAAAAGTTTTTGATTGGTTTCCGCCATGATGATTCCTTATTTCCTTACCGTTTCCGCCTGGGCCGCACGCGCGTCGGCGGCCTTTTTCCGGGCCTGTTCCTGAGCCTGCCGGGCCCGCAGGCGCTGTTTCCCTATCCTGAACCGCTGGACCAGCTTGATCCGGGCCGGGCACACATAACTACAGCTTCCACATTCGATACAATCCATCAACCCGGCCCTGACCGCCTCGTCCAGGTCTCCCGCTTCCAGGGCCTCTTTCATGATAGCCGGGGAAAGCCGGCAGGCGCAGTTCCTGATACACCGGGCGCACCGTATACAGGGACCTTCCGCATCCATATACGTTTCTTCGGCAGTCATAAGGATGATGCCGGAGGTATTTTTCTGAATCGGAATCGCCGTGGTTGGCACGGCGTTCCCCATCATGGGGCCGCCGAACAGGATCTTCCTCAATTTATCGTGGTCAATATCAATGAACTCCACCGGGAGGTCCGAAAGCAGGGTCCCTATGGGCGCACGGATGTTCCTGGGAAACTTGCAGGCCCCCCCCGACACCGTAAGGTCCCGGTCTATGAGGGGTTTCCCCAAGGTAAAGGCTTCGGCGATAGCCACCAGGGTCCCTACATTTTGAACTATGCATCCCGCGTCCATTGGAAGCCCCCCGCTGGGCACTTCCCGTCCGGTCAGGGCGGTGATGAGCATTTTCTCCCCACCCTGGGGATATCGGGTCTTGCAAAGCCTCACGCTGATGTCTCCCGGGTAGCCCCCAATCCGTACTTCCCGTTCGATGAGGGGGATAAGCCCGGCCTTGTTGTCTTCCATCCCGATGATAGCCCGGTTTACCCCGGTTATCTTCATCACAATAGCCAACCCCTTCACCAAAAGATGGGGCTTCTCGGTGATGACCGCCTCGTCGGTGGTCAGGTAGGGCTCGCACTCCGCCCCGTCGGCGATGAGAAAATCGATCTTCTTACCCGGCGGCGGGTTCAGTTTTACGTGTGAAGGGAACCCCGCGCCCCCCATGCCAATGATCCCCGCTTCCCTGATCCGCGCCAGAGCTTCTTCCCTGGTACAGGTAAAAGGGTCCAGGGGCGGCAGAAAATCAATTTCCGCCTCGGCGCCCGATGCAGTATCGGCCTCAATGACGATACAGGGGCCGTCCAGGTTGTTGGTTTGGGTCCGGTTCTCGATCTTTTTGACTATCCCGGTGATAGAAGCGTGGACCGGCGTCGTCATGGGCCCCGGATTGGCCCCGTCGGCTATCTTCTGTCCCCGTCTGACCCGGTCGCCTGGAGCAACCAGGCTCTTGTTGGGAGCCCCAAAATGCTGATTTATGGGGATTACCACCTGCTTAGGCAGAGGAACAATATCTACCGCTTTCCCTTCGGTAGCGTGTTTCCGCGTCGGGAGCGATAAGCCCCGTTTAAATGTTTTTACCGCCATTACCGGCCTCTCTCCTTCAAACAGACTGCGATTATTGATAAATTTTTCTATACCCAAACCCAAATCATATACCCGACTTGACGATATCTGCTATAAAGTTAGAGAATATATGAAACAGTAATGCCAAAAATCAGCTTTACCGTCAACGGGATAAATCTTCCGATTAGCAATTTGGTATCCTCTCCATATAAGTATGTGAATCTTGCGTGAATGATTCCTTTTTAACTATAAAAATAAGCATAAACTAAGCCGCGCCTTTTTGTCAACACAAAAAATGAAGGTGTAAATGAAGGTATATATGGAGGTATATGATGAAGGTATATATGATGTAAAGCTGAATTACGTTGTTTAACGTAACTGCCAGTCATGGTATTGACCGCCGGCGGCAATTTTACCGTTACCCTTATGTAAAATTGTTGATTTTTTTATGAGGGGATATTGTTTTTTCCCGGAAATGCGGTATATTCTAAGCAAGCGCCGGATATGCTTCGTTTGAAACGGTACGAAACGGCCTATACTAACCCCCCAGGGGAACAAGGAACACGGTAATG
>JAIRLK010000386.1 GCA_031259515.1 Treponema sp.
AAATCCTCAGGATTCACCAGGTCATTGAGAATATCCGCATTGCAACCTGCTATTATAAGCGCCGTAAGTACGGCCAACCCAACCATTACTTTTTGAAAGAATAACCGGTTCTTCATAACATTCCCCCCTTGTGAGATACTACAAAATCGATTCTTTTCTTTCCACATTATCATTTCGAGTTACCTCTGTTTAAGAATATATCGCATTTTTTGAGCAAAAACAAGTAAACCAAAAAAAATTACCCTCCCGGACCGGGTATCCTCACCGCCGGCCGGACCAGGACAACCCGGCGCCTATGGCGGTGGTATATTCAGCATCCGGGGGATACTCAAAATGGACCGAATAAAGATCGGTGATGACCTGAAGCACCTTCTTTCCAATAGGGTTATCGCTGCCGTTCCCGGTAACGATGATCCGGTCGGTATGTTTGATTTTTGCCGCGAAAACCCCCAGCATACCTATCACCTGATACACCATATTCAGTATCCCCATGGCTATGTCCTCGTTTCTGGCCGTATCCAACATCTTTCCGAAATTACTGGCGGTGGATTCGGGATTCAAAAAGCTCAGGTTCATGTCCATAATGTCCTCCATAAGCAGGTCCACCTGGTTCAGGTTTCCCCGTTCCGCCAGCTCCATGATGTCGGTGAAGTCACTCAAGGAAAGGAGCTTCTTCGCCAGCCCCAGGATGGTCCCCCCCCCGACGCCGGAACCTCCCAAGTGGGAGATGGCGCCCGGATGGGCGTCAATAACGGCGGTTCCCGTGCCTATGTTGGCGATGATGATGTCTTCTTTCCCCGAAAGGAACATACCCCCTATGCCTATGGCCCGAATCTCGTCCACCTTTTCCGTGGGAATCCCGAACAGGTCCGTGTTCACCTTGGAGGCTCCCGCCCCGGTAATCATGATACGCTGTATTTCGCCGATTTTTATGTTGTTTTCCACAAGCATCTTACCCAACGCGCCCGCAGCCGATGTAATCACATCCGCGGCCTTTGTCTTGACTTTCTTAATGTTCTGACCGGCTCCGCCTCCGTCCCGGTCAAACTCAATGGATACCGCCTTGGTGGTAGTACTGCCTATATCAATTCCAATTATCATACTGTTTCCTCTGAGTAAGAGCCTGTTGCACTTCGCACATAAACATAAAATCACTCCTTTCTTCAATCACGCAAAGTCCCACTGGCTCCAGGAGACATAGCGGCTCCTACAATTCCTTGACAAAAATGCCCGCAGCCTTGACTCCAAGAACAACAAGCGCGGTAACAATGGCCCCCGCCACAGTTACTCCCAGGATCACCGCAGGCAGGGTCCGCCGTTTGCTCAAACCCAGTACCCAGGCGCCCAGGGTACCGGTCCAGGCCCCGGTCATGGGAAGGGGCAGGGCCACAAACGCGGCGACTCCGAGCCAGCCCCATTTTTCCACCCCTCCGCGCAGCTTTGTCCGGGCCCTTTCAACAAAGCGGTCAAAGAACCGCCGGTACCAGAGCATCTTCAGGAAGAGCTTATGCAGCGTGGAGAGGAAGATCCAACAGACCGGCGCTACCAGCGCGTTAAGGCCCGCCGCAAAAGGATACGCCCAGTACCAGGGTATGCCGTTAGCCATCGCAAAGGGAATGGCCCCCCGCAGCTCCGAGATCGGCAGAAAAGACAACAGGGCGGTAAAGAACCAGACGGTGAATGGTGTTACGGACATACGCGCGTTAACTCCCAATAGCCGACGTCCAGACGCCGGCCGAATTTGTATCCCACTTGGGCAAAACAGCCCGCCTGTTTGAAACCGAATCTTTCATGCAGGGCCGTACTTGCCTCGTTGGGGATGGTGATCACCGACATCAGGGCGTGGACATCCAGCTTCCAAACCTCCTCAAGCAGGCGGGCAAGCAGGGCCTTGCCCAGGCCCCTTCCCGTCTGCCCGCGTCCCAGGTAGATGGAATCCTCCACCGTAAAGCGGTAGGCCGCGCGTTCATGCCAAGGGTGGACGTAGGCATAGCCAAGGAGTTCTTCCCTTTCTTCATAGACGAGCCAAGGGTACTTCGCCGTTACCGTGTTAATCCGGTTTTCCATTACCGGAACCGGAACCGCCTCTTCCTCGAAGGTAACGGCGGTGTTTTCGATGTAATAGTTGTAAATACCGCAGATAGCCACAGCATCTTCCGGGATAACCGGACGGATCATTTTGACCTCCTCTAAAACACGTAATTTCGCAAGCGCCATGAGTCTATGAGACAAAAAAATTTACCGGCGACCCAGTTTTTTTTCAAGCAGCGCCGGTTCTACCGGACGCAGGGCGCCGTTCTCCGAATCCCTAAGCATGATACAGTTTCTGCCCCGTCTTTTCGCCTCATACAGCGCGGCGTCCGCGTTGTTGTAGAAGTCCGCGACGGAATCGGAGGAACCTCCCCTCAGAATATATAGTCCCAGACTGGCGGTTACATACGAGGCAATGAGGGATTTTTCGTGAGGTATCCGCAGGTCGATGATCTTCTGCCGCAGTTTTATCGCCACCCGTTCCGCCTCGGAGACGCGGTTTTCAGTCCAAAGCACGATGAATTCTTCCCCCCCTACACGGGCGGCAAAAACACGCTCCTCTTCGATCAGGGCTTGGAGTTCTTTCCCTATGGCCTTGAGTACCATATCCCCTTTAAGATGACCGTAGTAATCATTGTAAAGTTTGAAAAAGTCCACGTCCATCATGATGGCGCATACGGTCTGGTGCACATGCTGGCACACGGAAATGTAGAAATTCACCGCATGGAGATAATCCCGGCGGTTGGAAAGGCCGGTCAACTCGTCTTTAATGCTCTCTTCCCGGAAACGGTTCCGCTCAAACTCAAGCCGCCGTGTAGCTATCATTCCCTTGACGAGCGTGTAGTACATGTACCGGGTAATAATCATGCCCGCCAGCCCCGCAATGATGATGCCGGCGACGTTAAATATCCATATATCGAACGGTTCAAATAAAATAGAAAAAAGTGAAAAAACTATTACCGTTACCAAATTGAGGATCAGGCTACACATAAAATCTATCACAAAGAGAATTTGGGCGCCGACAAATAACACTAAAACAATCGTGGCATATTCATCAGGCTGTTTAATAATCCCAAGAAATATCCCAAACGCCATAAGGGAAACATAAAAAATCAGAAAACCGGCGTTGGCAGCCGAAGGTTCGCATTTTTCATGTTTAAAGAGATACGAAGCATAAAGACCAACAAGAAATTCCACTGCGGCCGTGATAAGGTACGCGGCGCCGGTATCCGTCCGCCTTTCCAGCAGCGCCGGAAAGAAGCTAAAGAGTCCGATTAGCGCCGCCGCCACAAGGCTCATGATAAACAAGCTGCGGACATTATGTTTAATAATATCCTCCCGGCAGCTTTCCAGGGCTTCTTTTGTAAAGGGACTAAAAAACGCGAAAAAGGGCGGCATTCAGAAGCTAGCCCCCAATTTTAGTATTCATTTTATTTGCTGCCCGCCGCCTGTTTTCCGCGGCGGTTTCCTCTGTAATTTCTCTTCAAACCGTTCCAGGACTTTCCCTTCCAGGAGAGTTTCTCCGGCGGCCTCCCCCGCCATCCCCAAACGCCGGCTGAGTTCGGCAAATTCGTCCCGGGAAAAGCGGACCCCCCCCAGGCGGTGGTTCTCAAAAGAAGCGCAGCACCGGGGCGCCACCTTGCGGGTTATCTCAAGAAGCAGTTCCGCGTACCGGCGTATCTCCAACTGGGCGTGGGCATCCAGACGGAGTTCCAGAAAGCGAAACAGGTTGTGGAGGTCTATCTGACAATACCACTCAGTATACAGGGACAGCGGCAGATTGATCCGGGCCAACTCACGGGCCGTCCCCGTATCTATAAGGGTGCGGTAATCGCCATACGCCCGCCGCTGTCCTTCCTCCAGTCCGGTCCGGACCTGTCCGGCGAAGGCGGCGTCCGGGGATTCCCCGCGGCCCTGTTTGTTGCCGGTACTTTGAAAAGCTATGTCCTTGCCGTCGGGGACGTAAAAATCATCCTTCATCACCGAATAGCGCCCGGATATTTCGTTGAGCCGGGCGGTACGGTGGCGGACCCATTGGCGGGCCACAAAGATGGGGAGCTTTACATGAAAAGTGAGCACAACTTGTTCAAAGGGCGACGTATGCCCATTCCGCAAGAGGTAATCAATAAGCCCCGCGTCCTCCCTATAGGTCCTGGTTCCGGCGCCGTAGGAAACCCGGGCCGCCTGAACCACCCGTTCATCCCCCCCCAAATAATCTACAAGCCGGACAAATCCTTTATCCAGCGCCGGGAATTCCCGGTCAAGTATCGCTTCAGCTTCTTCGACAACGCAATGGGCCATAAATTATCCTTACCGAGCAGGTTGTTACGCTTCGCATAATTCATATAAAGAAATGCGTGATTTCATGTGGATCGAGGATCCGGCGGCTTTTAGCCGCAGATGTTCGTATATAATACCCCGAGCGGGGAAAAAAGGGAAGTGAAGGGGATACCAGGGTAAAAGCGTAATGATAGAATAGATTAGAAGTACGCTGCAAAATCCAGAAGACCAGAACGGCACGTTTATGCCCCGCTAAGAACCTGTTGCGCTTCGCGCATAAAATAGTATAAATATGCAATTTATTGCATATTTATACCTTGCAGGCTCTAAGGGAAAGCCGCGAAAACCTCGTGTTTTTGCGGACTCCCCCGCTTCAACTATGGCTTCTAATGTAGGCGGCGACTTTGGCATCCTGACCCTTTATATGCGTTACCAGCCAGCCGCCAATCGTGGCCTGAACATCCTGCATGAGAGAGTCCGAAGCGCCTTTCAAGATCAACTCCACCGAAAAATTCCGGACCACTTTCTTAAAATCGTCATGATATTTCTTGTGGTTTTCAAAATCCGGGTATTTGTAATGTTGTTGCAACTGTTCCTCATCAAAAAAATGTTTGATGGTATAATCAGTCAAGAAATCCAGGCTTTTCTTCAGTTCATCTTTACCCTTGCCCTCTTGATAAGTATGAACAAGGCGGTTAAGGGCCACAAAAAGCTGTTGATGTTGAGCGTCGATCTGGCTGTTCCCGGTTTCCAAACTTTTATCCCACACATATTCCATTGCCTGCCTCCTCATCTCTCGTTTTGCTATAACTATAGCATACCTCCATCCGGTTGAATAGCCTGCCTGTCTATGGACCAGGAGGTGATTTTACGGGGAAAAATCCCCGCAAAATCACGCTACCCTTTGACCGCCCCTGCGGCAACCCCTTTGGTAATCTGCTTCCGGAAAACCAGGTAGAATATCAGCATGGGGATCATGCCGATAACCAGGGCCGAGAACTGTTTCCCGTAATCCGAAGCCAGGGCCCCTGAAAAGCGATTAACCCCTACCGGGATGGATTTGATAAGGTCGCTGGAACTGAGGATATTGATGAGCATGAACTCGTTCCAGGTGCTGGTAAAGGTCAGTATCCCCACGGTCATAGCCACCGGAGCGGTCATAGGGAAGATGATGCTGCTGAAAATTTTAAGATACTTGGCCCCCTCAATACGGGCCGACTCAATGAGGGCTTCGGGGATGCCTCTGATAAATTCAGTACCCAAATAGACCCCCATAGGAAGGCCCAGACCGATATAGGGAATAAGCACTCCCAGACGGGTATTGTAAAGGCCCACCGCGTTCACCATCAGGAAGAGAGGCACCATAATGGATTGCAAGGTAAGCAGGATGCCGATGATAAAAATCCCGTGCAGGATAGGCGTTGCCCGGCTCTTTATTTTCGCAAAGGCAAAACTCGCCATAAAGCCGAAGACCACTACCGAGATTACCGTAACCAGGGTATAAAATATGCTGTTCAGTAATAAAATGCCAAAATTGCCTATCCGCCATGCGTAGGGATAGTTGCCGGGAAACCAAACCTTGGGTAAGGCCAGCTTACTGGTGGTCAGATATTCCTGGGTCGTCTTAAAGGACTGGATAAGCAACCAGATGATGGGGTATATAGCCAGGACGGTAAAAATACCCATCACGATATAAATGATAATCTTTGCGGGAATATTCCCTTCGCGTATATCCGCCATATCCTACTCCTTGCCGCCGAACTTTTTTTCCACGCTGCGGGTTACCCCGATAAGGATAAAACTGATAATCACCATGACCGTGGAAATGGCGTTTGCCAGGGGGTAATTGGGGGCGCCCCGGAACGCCTTATTATACATATACAGGGACAGTACGCTGGTCCGCTGGGCCGGGCCTCCCTGGGTCATTACGAACAGGAGGTCAAAGGACTTGAGGGACCCGGAAATCGCCAGGATAGCGCTGGTAACGATTACCCCCGACAGGGCTGGAAGGATGATGTGCCACAGGGCTTGGGCTTCGGTAGCCCCGTCTATCTTTGACGCCTCAATGATAGAGGAGTCAATACGCTGAAGATTGGCAAGGAAGATGATCACGTACATCCCGGTATACATCCAGAGCATGACGACCAGAACCGGAATCATGGGGTATTGATTGATGGTAAATTCGGCCCGGGGATTAAAGAACCGGACAATCTCCATATACACACTGTCCTGGCTCTGGTAAAAACTTTTAAACAGAATACCGATGATAACCGCTGAAATAACATTGGGCAGGTATATCATGGTCTGGAAGAAATCGGTCCCCCGCACCAGCTTTCGGGACAAAATATAGGCCAGCGCGAAGCCCAGGGGGATTTGCCCGAACACCGATACAAGTACGATAAGCATGTTGTTTCTCAGGGCCAAATAAAAGTATGAATCCCTAAATATCGTAATATAACTGGCAATTCCCGCGAAAGCCATCCGGGCATTACCGAAAATCCGTCCGCCGTTATAGTTGGTTAAGCTCAAGGCCACCGAGAATATCGTGGGAAAGGCCATCACACAAAAATAAATAAGCACTGCGGGGGCCACAAGAATGATATATGCCGTCCGCTGTTCACTTTTTGAAGTCAGTTCCTTCATCAAAACACTCCTTCATACCGATACTGCCTAAATAAAAAGAGGTTGTTCGCTGAACGGACAACCTCTTCTCAATATCCCATAAAACCGCCGGGTGTGTGTTTATTGGTTGGCCTTTTCCCAGTTGTCAAACGCCTGCTGTACGTCCCGGGCAACCTGCTCCGGGGTTTTGGTTCCAAGACCCAATTCCTGCAATCCGTCGTTCAGGGGATTAAAGACATCGCTGTGGAAAACCCCGTCAATGACGGCGGTTGTCGCGGTGTATTGGGACCCCAGACTGCTGATAGCCTTCTGCATGGGCTCAAGCGTAAGGCTTCCTATGTCAATGTTTGTCACGGTTGGGGTGGCGATGCCGCCGGTTTCTAGGAGCCAGGTCTGAATCTCCTCGCCCGAAAGCCATTTGATAAGCCGCCACGCGGCTTTTTCTTTATCGGAACCGCTCTCGATAGTGGCGTTCATACCCCAGCCGGTTCCCAGGATACCGGAAGTTGACTTGTTGAGCTTTGCCCCGGAAATATCGGGGAACACGGTGATCTGAATCTTCTCCTGCCGATCCGGGGATATGACCGCCTGACCGGTAGACTTATCGGTGATAAAGGCCCCGACCCGCCAGTCGCCGTCAATCAGGTAGGCGCCCTTGTTGGTGCCGAACTGACCAATGACACTGCCGTAATCGGTGGAAAGGGTGGCCCGGGACAAGACCCCGTCGTCATACATGGCCTTGATAAAGGCAAGGGCGTTCACGAAATCGGGATCCGTAAATTTGGCGTTTCCTGCCAGGATTTGCCGCTCCCAGCCTTCCCCGCCAAAACGTCCGGCAATCAGGGAGAAAAGGCAGGACTGCATGACCCAGGATTCCTGGTTGGCCATAAGCACCGTATCGTAACCTTTGGCCTTGAGGACCGGTACTTGGGCTTTCAGTTCGTCATAGGTCGCTGCCGGGGTCAGACCCGCGTCGGAGAGAACCTCGGTATTAACGTAAAAAGCATGGCTGGAGGTAATGGCCCGGGGCAGGATAGCCATATAGCCGCCGCCTTGAGCGGCAGGGTCTAAGGCCGCAGGCAGGAAAGCGGACGTAAGGGCGCTTCCTTCAGCCTGAATCAAGGGCGAAAGGTCTTTCAACAGCTTCTGGGTATGGAGGGTGGTTGACCTTCCCGACGGCCAGGCATAGATCACATCCGGAAGCTGACCCGCTGCGGCATAGGCTTCCACCTTGTTGTGGAAGGGCTCATTGAACAAATCTTCCCGAATCACCTTGATATCCGGATTAGCCTGGCTAAAGGCATCCCACACGCGGAAAATTTCGTCCGAGCTGTTAGCGGAAGTCAGATCCAGATAATTCAAGACCCGCAGTTCAAGCGCGCCCCCTGCGGCCCCCTGTGCGCCGCTCTCCTTTTTGGAACAGGATGCCAAGGCAATGAAGGGGATCACCGCCAAAAGACACCATGTTTTATAGGTTATTTTCATGATTTCTCCTTGATTACGCGTTACAGTTCTCTACTTCTTAATAGTAATAGTATATGATGAATAATCGTGATATGTCAATCAACCCCAGCAATTTTACATTTAGGCCATTTGAGCCGGGGCGGGGTATAAAAATAGCCTCTAAATGGCCAAATTTGGCGGTTTCGAGGAAGGAAAGGAGTCACTGATCCGCAGAATTGTGCCTCTGCAAGGGTAAATGTAAAATTGCTGATATTTTATGCCATTATCTTTACAATATACTCTAAAATATATATAATCTGGGCCGGTAAAGTCCGGTAAAGTGATTGATGGTTTTAGAACATAAAAAAGCGTTT
>JAIRLK010000100.1 GCA_031259515.1 Treponema sp.
TCAAAATCAATGAACTGGGTGGTCGCGGTACGCAGCCCGCCGACGACAGAGGAGATTCCTTTGGCCGCGAGGTTCCCGATTGCAACCTGCGAGGCTATTGAGCTGAACGCTTTTTTGAAGTTTCCCGTGAGGTTTCCCGTTATTTTGCCAATCGGCCCCGACATTTTGTCGGCAACGGTGAAAGCGGTCGAAACAATATTTTTTATACCCATTACAGTATTCCTCCCTTGCGCCACGCTTTAAGGTATTCCCCGGCATAGGGGGCGTACCATTTAAGGGCGCTGTACCGCATTTCTTCTAAGCCCCCCACGTTTGAAAACTTGGAAGCCAGGGCGAGATTGAAGACCATATCTTCAAGCCGCCCTAAACCGCGAAAAAAACGGTTGCCAATAACACCGCCGCCTTCCGGTCATCCCGCATTAAGCTCATGATCACGTCTTCACCCAGGCCGCAGAGCTTGCCGAGGATTGCGTTTGCTTTTTCGTCATACTGTGTTTTCAGGTCGTAGCGCCCGTGTACCAGGCGGTCCCGCCCCTTCATTTCGCGGTAGATTAAATCCTGTTTGGACGAGAGATGCTGGACTACGCAAAATCCGAGTTTTTCATCCTGCCTGTTTTCAAGAAGGCCCCTGCGGTAATAATCGCACAGCATTTCCATACCGTTTTCGGCGCTGCCTTTCTCGTCTTCCATTTCGACGCCGTAGAATTCAAGCAATTCAAGCACGGCGGCCTGTCCGTTTTCTTTGCTCAGTAAGTAATCCGATTCATTTTTCTTTTTCTCATACCACTTGGCCATCTTGTGTTTCCTCCTGCCTCCCGGCGGTGATTTTTTCCGGCGTAATGCCGTATCTATAGCGTCAACCGTACCAGCCGAAACGTCAATAGACCTTTTGTTTGGGGCTATGTTACCTTTCTCGGATCAATCCATGTGTATGTCTGATACCCGCTGGGTCTGGGCGTTTTTTTCTCCGGCAGTATACCCAGTATTGCCTTGGCGATATAGTTTTCAAAAATATAGTCCGGGGTAAACTTCTCCGCCGTCTTTTTCTCTGCTATCTCTTGCCAGTCCCATTGGGGCGGCATTACGGGCGTGTCCTTGAATAACTGGATCATCTCCAGCTCAAGATTCCATGCCGATTTGCCTTTCCGCGGTAACGCTCCGCCTTTGAAACGGTACAGTCCCGGTTTCTTATATCGGGGGCCTTTCAAAATAAAGGTGTTAGCGCGGGAATGTTTTATTCTTCTTTCGGCCATTCCTTTAACCAGCGCCGTAAACCGGGACTCTTCCGGGACATCTCCCGGTACGTCCCTGTCAACGGACGGTATATACTGCCCCGGTTTCATCCGCGCCCAGTCCTCCGCGATGCCCGCCATAGTCCCGCCCTTGCGCCCGGCGGGGAGTATTACCCGGTGTTTATTAGTGGCTGATACTCCGGTCAATTCTTCCGTAAAGCCGGAGAAGCGGGTGGATACACCACCATCGCCGCCCCATCCCCGGCCGCTTTCGCTTTGGGAATAATTGGATGTCCCATAATTGGTAGCCACAATCGATAAAATATCTTCCATTCTGGATTGGGGCTTGGCCTTCTGGATAACGATGGCATTACTGATAAACCTTTCATCCCGGATAGTATACCGGGAAGCAATTGCCTTTCGGACTTCGCTCCGGAACTTAAATGCCTGGTCATTGACCATTTTGGCCGCCCACTTCCCGGCCTCCCAAGGGAACAGCTTCCATGCCTCGCCCCAGGCATCGGCATCAGTGGAAATCGTAAAGCGCAGATTCTCGTCCGGGTATCGCAGGTTTGTCCGTGCACTGTTAGGCATATGTTTATGTGCCATATTTTTACTCCTCTGTTGTAACCGTCCCCAATCTCAGCCGAAACGTCAAGCGGCTTTTGCAGCGATACTCTGCTACGGGAGTACGAAAACCCCGGCAAGAGGGCGAGATATAACGGCGTCAAGGACCGGAAACAAAGAAAACGGGGTAACAACGGCGGTAACACTTTTTCCAAAACTTTCTTTTTTTTTGCCTTTTTGGCTGTTTACAGCTTGATTTTTTTTCTATTATATAGTATCAGTTATATACGGTATTATACCGTATGTTAGCATGGTTTATTGGCGGCATAGCTCAGTTGGTAGAGCAAACGGCTCATATCCGTTCGGTCATAGGTCCGAGTCCTATTGCCGCTAAAGGAGAGATATTATGGCTTCTTTAAATCTTGATGATTACATCAGAAAAATTCCCGATTTTCCCAAGAAGGGTATTCTTTTTTACGACATCACCAGTATTCTGGCGGCGCCCAAGGCGTTCAGTTACTGTGTCGAAGCCATGGTCGACATTTACAAGAGCAAGAATATTGACGCGGTGGCGGCCATAGAGGCCAGGGGCTTTGTGTTTGCCGCTCCTTTTGCGATCCGCATGGGCATACCCCTTCTCTTGATACGCAAAAAGGGAAAGTTGCCGGGTGTCACGCTGTCAAAAAAATACGACCTTGAATACGCCCAGGCGGAAATCGAAATCCACAAGGAAGACGTTCCCGTAGGCAAGCGGGTCCTTCTGCTGGATGATCTTATTGCCACCGGCGGAACTCTTAACGCTGCCCGCGGCTTAATCCAAGCCGGCGGCGCGGAAGTGCCGGAGATTTTCGGCGTGGTAGGGCTTCCCTTCTTAAACTATGGAAAGATCCTCGCCCCTACCCCCGTGAGCACTTTGATTGATTATCATTCGGAATAGCCCCTAGGAGAATCGAACTCCTCTTTTAAGATTGAGAATCTCATGTCCTAACCGATAGACGAAGGGGCCGGGCGGTTTTGCGGCGCCGTTATATGCCAGCCTGATTATAGCACAACCGTTTACACTATATTCAGGTTTTCCCTAAAGTGTCAAGGCCTTTTCCTGAAACGGTTAAACCAAGCCTGAAAACCCAGGGCTTTAATTCCTTCTATAATATTTTAGGGGCATTGCGCATAACTTGAAAGTAAATGCAATAGCCCCTGGGGAAACAGTACGGTTACAATTCTTCACTCTTTCTGGTATACTTTTCCCATGCCTACCGTTGACGAAAAAAAAGTGATTTATTCGATGTACCGGGTTTCAAAAAAACACGGGACAAAACAGGTGCTCAAGGATATCAGCCTTTCGTATTTTTATGGGGCCAAGATC
>JAIRLK010000108.1 GCA_031259515.1 Treponema sp.
GCTTGCTTGCTTGCTTGCTTGCTTGCTTGCTTGCTTGCTTGCTTGCTTGCTTGCTTGCTTGCTTGCTTGCTTGCTTGCTTGCTTGCTTGGGGCGAGGTCTGCCCGGAGGGCTGGGTTGCAGGCGGCGTGTTTGTCGCTCATGGCGAGACTATACTAGGAAACGGAAGAAAGTGTCAACCCGCCGCATTGCCTAATCAGGAGTTTAAGATCTCACGGTAAGGGAGGGGCCGGCAACGATGCTGCCGCGACTCCCGCCTCCTTATTGCCGCCCCCAAACAGCGGTAAAATCTATGGCGAGCCCCGGCAGGACAAAAACATCCAGGGTTTCCGCGTTAGGGTGAACCGTCGAAATATAATGCCCGGCCCCCTCCCCTTTTTCCAGAATATGCGCCTGTATTGTCCGGGTTTCCGGTACGACGACCCAATATTCCCTTACCCCCGCCTGGAGGTACTGGTTAAACTTTAACAGCAGGAGATTGGCGGTATTTGAGGGGGAGAGTATCTCGATAACCATATCCGGGGCGCCCCGGCAGGATTTACCGTCCGCCAGCTTTGACGAGTCGCAGACCACCAGTAAATCCGGCTGGACAATGGTCTTGTCGCAGTTGTCCTCTTTGGGGAAAAGCCGCACATCCAACGGCGCTGCAAAAACCTCGCAGGGTTTGGCCTTGAGGAAATTCCCAAATTGGAGCAGCAACTCCCTGCTTATAGTCTGATGCGTTACCGAAGGAGAAGACATCATATACGCCTCTCCCTCAATAATCTCGTACCGTTTATCCGTTTCCCAGCTCAGATAATCCGCGTAGGTATAGGAGCTATACTCCCCGTCAAGTTCACGCACAGTTGACCTATCGGCCTCCTTGCTCAAGCGTAGACGGAAAAGGCGCGGCCCGCAAGAGCGTTATGATACCGCTTCCATCTTCTTCCGCATCTCCGCTATCTGCCGGCGCACCTCCTCCGGCGCGGGACCGCCGGGGAGGTTCCGGGCCTCCACACCGGCGCGGGGGCTCAGGGCGGCGTAGAGGTCCGCCTCAAAAAGGCCCGACCGGGTCTTGAGTTCCGGCAGGCTCCGTTCCGCAATGGTACGCTGTCCGGCGGCCGCACAGTCCCGTACCACCTGGGCGGCGGCTTCGTGGGCTTTCCTGAAGGGGAGGCCCTTGCGGACCAAGTATTCCGCGGCATCGGTGGCCTCAAGGAAACCGCCGGTACAGGCGGCCTCCATACGCTCAATGTTGAAAACAGCGCTATCCGCCATGCCCCGGAACATTCTGAGGCAGGAGCGGACCGTATCCAGGCTGTCGAAAAGGGCCTCCTTGTCTTCCTGGAGGTCCTTGTCGTATGCGTAAGGAAGCCCTTTAAGGAGCGTGATAAGCGTTGTAAGATTGCCTGCGGTCCGGGCCGCCTTGCCCCGGATAAGCTCGGCAAAATCAGGGTTCTTCTTCTGGGGCATGATGGAAGAACCGGTACTCCACTTCTCCGCCAAATCAATGAATTTGAATTCCTCGCTGGCCCAGATAACCAGGTCTTCGCAGAAACGGGAAAGATGGGTCATCAGGATGGCGCAGGCTGCGGCCAGTTCCAGGGCAAAATCCCGGTCGGCTACGGAATCCATGGAGTTGAGGGTGGGACCGCCAAAACCCAGGTCCCGGGCGACGGCCTCCCGGTCCAGGGGCAGGGTCGAACCGGCCAGAGCGCCCGCGCCCAGGGGGCATTCGTCCAGCCGGGCAAGGGCATCGCTAAACCGGCCATAATCCCGCTCAAGACCGGCGCACCAGGCGACCAGGTGGTACCCCAGGGTTACCGGCTGAGCCCGCAGAAGGTGGGTGTAACCGGGCATGATCGAAGCGGCGTGCTCCTCCGCCCTGTCCAAAAGAACCCGGAGGGTTTCGGCAAGTTCGGTGAGTATTTCAGGCACGGCGCGTCTAAGGTAGAGCCTGAAATCCAGGACTACCTGATCGTTCCGGCTCCGTCCCGCATGGACAGCGCGGCCAGTGTCTCCCAACCGTTCGGTTAAGACCGCTTCAATAAAAGAATGAATGTCCTCGGCGGTTTCGTCGATTTTCAGAACCCCCGATTCAAGTTCCCCGGCTATGCGCTCCAACTCCGCGTCTAGGGCCGCTGCGGTTTCCCGGGGGATTATGCCCTGCCGGCCCAGCATGGCCGTATGAGCGCGACTCCCCCGGATGTCGTCCAGGGCAAGCCGCTTGTCCACGGCAATGGAGGACTGAAACGCGGACGCCTCGGCTTCGGGTTTTTCTTTCAGGCGGCCGGCCCAGAGAACATTGGCCATCAGTCCCACTTCTCCGTGATTTTAGGCCGGCGTTTCTCCTGCCTTTCGGCGGAATCGTCCTGGGGACCCTTCTCCATGAGAGCCCGAACCAGGATGGGCAGACCGTAGAGCCGGATAAAACCCTTGGCATCCCCGTGGTGGTACAGTTCCCCCGTGGTAAAGCTGGCGATAGTGGCGTTGTAGAGGGAATAGGGAGAAGAAGCCCCGGCGGAGGTGATGGACCCCTTGTAGAGTTTGACCTTCACCGTGCCGGTAACGGTCTCCTGGGTAACATCCACAAAAGCGGAAAGGGCCTTCCGGAGGGGGGTAAACCAAAGCCCGCCGTAGATCACCTCTCCCATCTTCTGAGCTACCATCTGCTTAAAAGCATAGGTCTGCCGGTCAAGGCAGAGATGCTCCAGTTCCTGGTGGGCGTAGTAGAGTATGCTGCCGCCGGGAGTCTCGTAGATCCCCCGGCTTTTCATCCCCACGACCCGGTTTTCTACCAGGTCCACCAGGCCGACCCCGTTGGCGCCGCCTATCTGGTTGAGGGTCTGAATAAGCGTAACCCCATCCATTTTCTTTCCGTCCAGCGCGACGGGAATGCCTTTTTCAAAGTCGATTTCCACATATTCGCTCTTATTGGGCGCTTTTTCCGGCGGCACGGTCATCTTGAGCATGGTTTTCAGGGAAGGCTCGTTAGAGGGATCCTCCAATTCCAAACCTTCGTGGGAAATATGCCAAAGGTTGTCGTCCCGGCTGTAGGAATCCCTCTTCTTCATGGGAACCGGAAGTTTCCGCCGCTGGAGGTAACGAATCTCGTCGTCCCGGCTCTTGAGTTTCCAGGTCCGCCAGGGAGCGATGATCTCCAGATCCGGGGCAAAGGCCATGATCCCCAGGTCAAACCGTACCTGATCGTTCCCCTTGCCGGTGGCGCCATGGGCTATGGCTTCGGCCTTCTCCTTCCGGGCATAATCTACCAGAACCTTGGCGATGAGGGGCCGCGCAGTGGAAGTACCCAAAAGATACTTGTCCTCGTAGAGGGCGTTGGCCTTGAGGGCGGGCCATAGATAGTCCTCCACGTATTCTTTCTTCACATCGGCTACATAACAGGACTGAGCGCCGGTATCCAGGGCGCGCTGTTTGATAGTTTCCCAATCCGCCTCCTGGCCGACATCCACACAAACCGCCACAATCTCACAATCGTAATTTTCTTTAAGCCAGGGGATGATTACGGTAGTATCCAAGCCCCCCGAATAAGCAAGTACGATCTTCTTCATATCAAGCACACTCCTTCCAAATAGTACATGCATACTATATATATCTATGTTTAAGGACTTATCCTAGTATCGTTTTGAGTATCTCCAATCCGCCGTCTATCTCCTCGTCGCTGATGATGTAGGGCGGCAGGAACCGCAAGGTCTTGGGCCCCGCCGACAGCATGAGGAGTCCTGGAACGAAACGTTCTGGAACGAAATGTTCCTTGCCATCTGAGCCGTCGGCCCGGGCAATGGCGGCTTCCAGGATGGGCCAGGCTTCGGCATCCAGGTCTACGGCTATCATGAGGCCCCGGCCCCGGACGGCCTGTATACGGGGATGTTTCCAGGCGCGGATGGCCTCTTGAATCTTATCCCCTTTCCGGGCGATTTCCCCCAGAAAGACGGGGTTATTCACCGTTTCCAGGACCACCAGGGCGGCGGCGGCGGCCACCGGGTTCCCCCCAAAGGTACTGCCGTGGTCCCCGATTTGAAAAACGGACGCGGCCTTTTCCCCCGCCAGGACCGCCCCCACGGGGATGCCGCCAGCCAGTCCCTTCGCCAAGGTAACCACGTCGGGCTTTACCCCATAGGCTTCGCAGCCCAGGAAGGTCCCGGTCCGCCCTACCCCGCACTGAACCTCGTCAAACATGAAGAGGATGTCCCGTTCGGCGCAGAACCTTGCCGCCGCTTCAAGGTAGGCCGGCTCCTGGGGGATGACCCCGCTTTCCCCCTGAATCGCCTCGACCAGGAAACCCGCCGTCGTGTTGGCGTCCAATGCCCGGTCCAGGGCGTCTATGTCTCCCGGCGGGACATAGATGAATCCCTCGGTAAAGGGACCAAAGTCCTGGTGGAACTTCTCCTGCCCGGTGGCCGACAGGGTAGAGATGGTCCGGCCATGGAAACTCCCTTTAAGGGTTACGATTCGGTGCCTCCCGGGACCGTACTTTTTCAGGGAATACTTGCGGGCTATCTTGCAGGCCCCCTCATTGGCCTCCGCCCCGGAATTGGCGAGGAACACGTTCTTCATTCCCACAGGAGCGCAGACGGCCGCCAGTTTTTCCGCAAAAGCGGCGGTTACATCGCTTTGAAAATAGTTACTCACATGGCAGAGCCGGGCCGCCTGATCCGCCACAGCCTTCACCAGGGCCGGATACCCGTGGCCCAGGCAGTTCACCGCAATGCCGGCGGTAAAGTCCAGGTACTTCTTCCCCTGAACGTCCCACAGCCACGCCCCTTCCCCCCGGGTAAAGGTTACCGGCAGCCGGTGGTAGGTATTCATGAACACATCCATATTATCCATCCTTATTTAAAGTCTGTCCATATCGGGTCTCTGAACAGGACAATCGGTGGCGGGGAACTCAGAAATCGGAGTTCCCCACTCAGGCGCGAGTTTTGGAACAGTCTCAATCATTAACAATCATCGTCCCTATCCCCTCATCCGTGAAAAGCTCTACCAAGACGGCGTGGGGAAGGCGGCCGTCTATGATGTGGGTCCGGCTGACCCCGCCGTCAAGGGCAAGGGTACAGCAGTCCACCTTGGGGAGCATTCCTTTGGTAACGATCCCGTCCTGTTTAAGCGCCGCTACTTCGGAACGGTTTATCGCCTTTATCAGGGAATTGGGATCCTTGATATCCCGGAGTATGCCCTGGACATCGGTCATAAGGACCAGTTTCTCCGCCTTCAAGACGCAGGCGATCTGAGCCGCCGCCGAATCGGCGTTGATGTTGAGGGGACGCCCGGCATCCTCCCCCGTTCCCAAGGCTACCGGGGAGATAACCGGAATGACCCCCGAATCCAGCAGGGCGTTGAGGAAGGCGGCGTCCACAGCTTCAATCTCCCCCACAAGCCCCAGGTCCTCGCCGTCCGGACGGAAACGCCGCGCCTGGAACAGGCCGCCGTCTATGCCCGAAAGCCCCAGGGCCCGGCCTCCGGCCTGCTGGATACGGGCGGCAATGTCCTTGTTGACCTTACCACAGAGGATCATCTGCACGACATCCATGGTGTCCTCATCGGTGTACCTGAGACCCCGGACAAACCGGCTCTCCTTCCCCAGGGCCCGGAGCATCCCCTCAATTTCCGGGCCACCGCCGTGGACCAGAACCACCCGTATACCCACACAGGAAAGGAGAATTATATCCCGAATCACCGCAGCCTTGAGGTCTTCGTTGATCATAGCGTTCCCGCCGTACTTTATCACCACGGTCTTACTCTGAAACCGCTGAATATAGGGCAACGCATGGGCAAGCACCTCCGCCCTGTCCGTATTACTCAAGAGAATTTCTTTCATCATACCTCCCCTAACCTCGTATCTATGTCCTGTAATCGCCGTTTATCTTAACATAGTCATAGGTGAGGTCGCAGCCCCACACTACGGCCTCTCCCGGCCCCCCCAGCCCGCCGGAGGAGGTTTCCAGATCAATTCGTATCTCTATTTCCTCTTCCAGGAGGATCTTCCGGGCTTTTTCCTCGGAGAAGGGGACCGGCGCGCCCTTACGGCAGACCAGGATGTCCCCGGCGGCGGAGGCGAACCGTACCGCTACCTTCTCCGGGTCAAAGGAAACGCCGGCGTAGCCCAGGGCGCAGAGTACCCGGCCCCAGTTGGCATCGGCGCCGAAACAGGCGGTCTTGACCAGGCTGGAGGATGCCACGGATTTCGCCAGGGCTTCGGCGGCAGCCTCGTCAACGGCGCCCCGAACCGTAACGGTAAGCAAGCGGGAAGCGCCCTCCCCGTCCCGGGCCATGGCGCGGGTCAGTTTTACGCACAGGGTCTCCAGGGCTTCCACGAAGGCTTCGTAGCCCGCTCCTTCCTTTTCTATCGGAGGATTCCCCGCCGCTCCCGACGCCATGACCAGGACCATGTCGTTGGTGGAGGTATCCCCATCTACCGTAAGACGGTTGAAAGACCGGGCCACGCTCCGGCGCAAGGCCCGATCCAGAAGCTCCCGAGAAATGGCCGCGTCCGTGGTGATGAATCCCAGCATGGTGGCCATGTTGGGATGTATCATCCCGGATCCTTTGACCATGCCTCCAAAACGTACCGCCGCGCCGCCGATTTCCGTTTCCAGCGCGCCTCCCTTCTTCCGGGTATCGGTGGTCATGATTGCTTCAAGGGCCGCCTCATGCCCGGAGGCATCTGCGGTAAGGGAGGCCGCCAGGTCGTCCATCCCCCCCTCAATGGCGGCTATGGGCAGGGGAACCCCTATGACGCCGGTAGAAGCCACCGCCACCTGTTCCGCAGGGAAAGCGAAGACCCTGCCCGCAAGAGCCGCCATACGCCGCGCCGCCGCCAGCCCTTCAGAGCCGGTACAGGCATTGGCGTTCCCCGAATTGGCGATCACCGCCCGGCATATACCCTGGGCCAGATGTTCCCGGCTCACCAGCACACTGGCGGCCTTGACCCGGTTCGTGGTGAACACCGCCGCCGCCGTACAGGGCGTATCCGCCAGGATCAGGGCCAGGTCCCGTTTGGAGGAAGACGCCTTGATCCCGCAACGGATGCCGCCCGCCCGGAAGCCTTTAGGCGCGCAAACCCCGCCTTCAATCTCTCGCATAGCATGAACTCCTTTCGATTAAAAATACGCCGGAATCTAAAAAAGCGCCGGAATCGCTTCCAGTCCCGCAGTTTCGGGGTACCCTGACAGGATGTTCATATTCTGAACCGCCTGGCCTGCGGCGCCTTTGATCATGTTGTCTATAGCGGTAACCACGATGAGGGTGGTCCCCGAAGTGTCCAGATGGACGGAAATATCACAGAAGTTGGAACGCCGTACCCGGCCCGTGGCGGCGGTAGTCCCCGCCGGAAGAACCCGGATAAAGGGCTCGTCCTTGTAAAAGGCGGCGTACCGCTCGCGGATCTCCCGGAGTTTCCCCTCTATGTCGGACGAGGGGGGCCGGGGCGCGCCGGAATCCACCGAGAGGCGGTGGGCCTTGTTCAACGGGATGTAGATGGTACTCAGGATCCCCCGGTTCATGGGGGCCAGGTGGGGCGTAAAGATGAGGGAAACGGGCTTTCCGGCCATCCTGCTCACGGTCCGGCTGATCTCCGGGGTATGCCGGTGGGCCCCCACCTTGTAGGGAGCTACCGAATCGAAACACTCGGGGAAGTGATAGGCCCTGCCAGGTTCCCGGCCTCCTCCGGTAACGCCGGAAGCGGCATCCACGATGACCGGGCCGTCTCCGGCCATCCCCTTGGCCAGGGCAGGGTATATACCCAGGGAAGCGCCCGTAGGATAACATCCGGGATTCCCGATGATGACGGGGCCTTTGGCGGACAGGGCTTTAATCGCGCTCCGGTTCAACTCCGGCAGTCCGTAGATCGAATACCGCCGCAATTCCGGGTGGACATAGGCTTTGCCATACCAGGCGGTAAAAGTCGCCTCGTCATCGTCAAACCGGAAATCCGCGGACAGATCGATGAACGGGATACCCTTCTCCATACACGCCTTGGCGTAAGGCTCCCCGACCCCGTGGGGCAGGGCGGCGAAAACCGTCCCCGAAGCGGCGATCACTGTTTCGGGCTTTTCCAGCTGGCCGGCGATCTTTCCCTGAAAATTCAGGTAAATATTCTCTATTCGCTCCCCTTCATAACTCACGGAACCCAAAACCAGCCCTTCGACTTCCGGATGCCCAGCCAAAATCCTAACCACTTCCGCCCCGGCATAACCGGTAGCGCCTATAACACCTGCAATCACTTTATAACCTCCTCGCCGGGCGGAAATATACCCCGCCCTTCTATGCACTATCAGGATAACAGAAAATCCCTAGTCTGTTTCTTTGAATAGACGAAATATTGGGAAAAACGAAAATTTAACGGAGACGGTGAAGACGGGAAAAAACCTGTTTCATAGACAAAGTATTGAATAAATATTTAAAAATGTCAAGATAATTGCATATTTATTGTAAAATCAAAAAAAGAGTGCTACATTAGTAATATAAAGCTCTTGCTTTCTCGATTATTTTAAAACGATAAATTAATATCGTAAAAGGCAGGTGAATATGGTTGAGACTTCGGAGTTACCGGAAGCCTTGATACAAGATGATGAACATGATAGCCCGGGAGATGAATTTCACAGCGGCAAAATATACTGCGCCAACTGTATTCATTGCAAATTGGTTCCCGCCAGGCCGGAAGGGGACGAACGGTATTTCCTAAGAGTGCGGTGCGCCGCAGGTAAGTGGCGGAAGAAGCAGGGGGAAGAAAAAATGTACAAGTATTGTACGATTACCCGGCGTTACCTTGACGACTGTGATTCTTATGAGGAAATGGGGGACACCAGGGAGTTCTTGAGGGAACTGAAAAGGACTATTCCCAATAAGGACGAGCAATATGTGCTTGTTTCGGGATGAAGCCTAGTATTCAGACACTATTGTAAGATCAGGTAATATGATTCATTCTGTAAGAGCCTGTTGCATTTGTGGATTTTTTGCATATTCATGCAAGAAATCCCGATTAACGGGCTCTTTTGGAGCCTGCAAGGTATAAACATGCAATAAATTGCATGTTTATACTATCTTTATGCGCGAAGCGCAACAGGCTCTAAGACATGGAAACCAACAGGGAGGGTATCTATGTCATAGAAAAGGTATCTGGTAACGCTGACAGAGGATGAGGAAAAGGTCCTTCATGACATTATCAATAAGGGAAAACATGGGGCCTAAAAACGCAAACTCATCTCAGGCGTTGCTCCTTGCCAA
>JAIRLK010000117.1 GCA_031259515.1 Treponema sp.
TCTCTCTCAAAACCGTCGAGAATTTCCTGGGGAAACATACCCTCCCATGTATAGAGGGTAAACTGTCTGTTCTGCGGGGTCTGCTGTGTCTGTTGATTCTCCCCTTTTCCCCTGCCGCAGCTTACGCCGATTATCGCAAGGGGGACGAGTAGCAGCCAAAATTTTTTCATGGCACTTGCTCCTTTGAAATTGTTTTATTTGCAATACTATTCACGGGCTTTCTTTTGATTTGGCCTTGAATTTCCGGGGCCGGGAAACGGCTGCGGAAAGCAGTACCAGCACAATTGTTGCCGCGAATAGCAGGGTACACATGGCGTTGGTTTTTGGGGTAATGCCGACTTTCATCTGGGTGTAGATTCTGATGGGAAGCGTATTGGTGTTTACTCCGGTAACAAAAACGCTTACGATTACATCGTCAAAACTCATGGCGAACGAAATTAGTATGCTTGACACTACGGCGGGCATGATAAGCGGCAGGGTAATATCGTAAAAGGCCCGCCATTCCCCCGCGCCCAGATCCTTTGCCGCCTCAACATAGCTTTTGTCGATGCCTTCAAGGCGGGCCTTTACCATGATGAACGAGTAGGGGATGCACATGGCGGTGTGCGCGATAACCAGGGTGAGCATTCCGAAGGGAAGGGCCAGGAGCGCGAAAAAAGCCAGGGACACCATACCCAGAACGATTTCGGGGATCATAATGGGAAGTATGCCAATATAGCTCATCACGGCGGCGCCGGGAAGTTTTGCCCGGCTTAAACCGGTGGCGGCCAGGGACCCGATTATCGCGGCGCCAATGCTTGCCGTCACTCCCAGAAACACGCTGTTCCACAGGGCGCTCCACATGGCCCGGTCCTTGAAGAGCTCGGCGTACCAGCGCCAGGAAAAACCGTTCCATAGGGAACTGATCCTGTTCTGGTTAAAAGAGTAGGCGATTACCAGCGCTATCGGTATGTACATGATCAGCAGCACCGCGCCAAGGTATGTCTTTGACAGTATTCCCTTCTTCTGCTTCATACCAGGCCCTCGAGTTCTCCGTTGCTGCCGGTGGCCCGGGCCAGTCTGCGGTAGAGATAGATAAAGAAGGTTGTCATCAGCATCAGCACTACGCTCAGGGCCGCCGCGAAAGGCCAGTCGTGGGCTTTCATCAGTTGTTCCTGTATCAGATTCCCCACCAGCACCACCTTGTTCCCCCCCAGTATGTCGGCAATGAAGAAAAGCCCCATGGAAGGGATAAAGGTAAGTATGACCCCGGAAAAAAGCCCCGGCATGGTCAGGGGCAGGGTTACGGTCAGGAAGGCCTGGGCCGGGGATGCCCCCAAAACGCGGGCCGCTTCTACAAGCGCCCAGTCCATTTTTTCGGCGCTGGTGTATACCGAGTAGATCATGAACGGGAGCAGGGCGTAGATCATGCCGGTTACCACCGCGGGGTACGTGTAGAGCAGGCGCAGGGGTTCGGCGGTAAGCCCTATGGCCATGAGGATCCTGTCCAGAATGCCGTTTGCCCGGAAAACTATGATCCACCCGTAGAGTCGCATCAGGGAACTGGTCCAGAAGGGAATGATAAGGAGGAGCATCGTCCTGGCCCGCCAAACGGGCCTGAGCTTCGCCATAAAATAGCCGAAGGGATAGCCGAACAGTATCACCGCCCCCGTGCTAAAAAGGGCGAGTCTTATCGACTGTATAAAAGTACGCGCGTATTCCGGAATGCCGATACGGCTGTAGTTCCGCAGGGTGAACGACAGGGATACCCCCCAGACGCCTTCCCGGCGCAGAAAACTCAACGCCAGCATATAGACAAGGGGCCCCAATACGAAAACCAGGGTAAAGAGGTACATGGGCAGGGCCATGAAAAAGGCCGAACGCTTTACCGAAGATATAGCCCGTGACCCTGGAGGCCGGGCGGCCGGATCGTTTGCCCGGCTCACCGCGGCTGCTCCTCAAGGTCTACCAGAACGGCGTGTTCGGGCGCGGCCCAGCTTACCCGCACCAAATCGCCCACATCCAAAGGCGAATCTATTCCGTGCCGGCTGGCGATAATTTCCTGTGATGTCCCGTTCCGCTCGTTTTCAGGAGTCTGCAGAATCACCGTGATCCGAAGCTGGCCTCCGGCAAAGCTCATATCCCGTATTACGGCCCTGAGGCCCTCTCCGGGTTTCGCCTCCGCCTCCGGGATCAGATCAATATGCTCGGTTCTTACCGCCACGGTTACCGGCGATCCGGGCTTCAGCTTTGCCTCTATTTCCGGCGGCAGATTTTGCGGAACAGCCGCCTTGACCCGGCCTTCGCTCCGCTCGATAACCAGAACACGGCCGTTTTCCCCCGCAACCAATAACCCGGCGTTCAACAGGCCGGAACCCACCCTGCCCTGAATAATATTCGCGCTTCCCACAAATTTTGCCACAAAACTTGTCTTCGGTTTTTCGTAAAGCTCGATAACCGGGGAGAGCTGTTCAAAACGGCCGTCCCGCATTACCGCGATCCGGTCCGACATGGACAGGGCCTCTTCCTGATCGTGAGTTATGTAGATGAAGGTTATTCCAAGCTGCTTTTGAAGCCGTTTCAGTTCAAGCTGCATCTGCCTGCGGAGCTGTAAATCGAGGGCGCCCAGCGGCTCGTCCAACAACAGCAGCTTGGGCCGGTTTACCATGGCCCGGGCCACCGCGACCCGCTGCCGCTGCCCGCCGGAAAGCTCCCCGGGTATGCGCCTTTCAAAACCTGAAAGTTGAACCATGGTCAGGGCTTCTTCCACAGCCGCGCGGATTTCCGCCTTTGGCCGGCCCTTGATCCGCAGGCCGTACCCGATATTCGATTCTACGGTCATGTGGGGGAACAGGGCGTAATTCTGGAACACCATGTTCACGTTCCGCTTGTTGGGTTCAAAGCCGCTTATATCCTGGCCGGCCAGATACACCTGCCCCGAATCCGCGTATTCAAGCCCGGCGATGATCCGGAGGGTAGTGGTTTTCCCGCAGCCCGAGGACCCTAAAAGGGTGATAAATTCCCCCGCGTCAACGGAAAGGTCTATCCCCTTCAACACCTCGGTATCCCCGAATTTTTTGGTTATCCCCTCCAATCGCAGGAGTTCCTGCCCGCTCACGGCGTTTCCAGCCCCCGGAGGCGCTTCCGGCCCGCAGTTTCCCTGAAACCGGGCGGTAAACGATTCTTGCAATTCATGGCTATAAATCCTACCAATGTTATATTTTTACTATACTTCAATAAAGTTTACAACTTTCTCTTTCCTGTGTCAATTCGTTCAGGACGGGGGCGCGGATCCGCGTCTGTCCCTACGGCGGGTCCCGCCACATTTACTCCCGGTAAATCATTTTCCGGAACCCTCGCCGTTTTTACAAGGGGTACAAGGAACGCGCCCAATATTTCGTGCGCACCCTCGGGCGGGGCCAAGGTCCCGGCATACCCCCTCTTCCGGACGCGAAAAACGCCGATTTCCCGCCATTCATTTACATATTCATGAGTTTATGACTTTTGAATGCCGAATTCAATACGGATAACAGGCGTTCGGGATTCCCCCGACAGATTCAAAAAAAACTTCATTTTTTTATTTTTGGGTGTATTTCGTTCAAAACATCGTTCTTAATATTTGAAACAACTTCGAAACACGATTGGGTTTTGAAGATAACTTTAATTTAAGGAGAATGATATGACACTATCAATTCGTACCAGAATTATACTTATCATTACACTGATAATCGCGGGGATAACCGCGGCAAGCGTGATTATAGGTATAAGCTTAACACGCCGCAATCTTATCGCGACTATCGAAAACGACCTGGCTGTTTCGGGCGCCATTGCCGAACAGCTTGTCGCGGAAACGGTCGGCCATTTGAAAACGGAGATGCGCCTTATCGCGGAAAAATGCCGCAGCCTGAATGATGAGCAGGTTAGGGAAATTTTACGGGAAGAGGCCGCAGCGCGGGATTATGTGACAATACGTCTGATAGACAGGGACGGCAGGGTACTCTCTTACGGCTCCAGAACCTCCAATCAAAAGCTTATGGAAAGCGAGAACGCCCGGCGGGCTCTGAAGGGTGAAACGGTAATGAGTACTACCCAGTACAACGATAATGATGAGTTTATTATGCGTTTTTGGGTACCCCTGGAAGACGGCGGGATTATAGTGGCAACCCTGCCGGGAGTGGTGATAAGCGAAGTGTTGTCCCGGTTCAGTATATGGGATTCGGGGGGTATTTTTGTTCTTGACCACGAGGGGACGATTATCGCCAACAAGAAGGCCAACCTGCTCTTTGGACGCTACAACTATATCAAGGCGGCGGAAACCGGAGCCGGCGATCAGTCGAAATACAGCCAAATGGCGGAAGTTTTTTCCCGGATGGTTCAGGGGGAGACGGGAACGGGCGAGTACAGTCTGGAAGGGGTTAAGCGCATTTGTGCGTACCGGCCCATCAAGGGGGCCGACGGCTGGTCCCTGGGGGTCTCCTGTTCTGTCGCCGAAAGTCCCATCTCCCAGGTGGTACGGTCCTTGTTGATTTCCGGGACTATATTCCTTGGATTGGGAATTATCGCCGCCTTTATCGCCGCCAGTTTTATTGCCCATCCCTATGAAAAGATGAAGGAACT
Source organism: Treponema sp. (assembly GCA_031259515.1). GTDB lineage: Bacteria > Spirochaetota > Spirochaetia > Treponematales > Breznakiellaceae > JAIRLK01. The sequence continues at coordinate 4,597 of JAIRLK010000117.1, forward strand.
TGCGCTGGTAGCCGAGTCCGCGTCGGAAGCGAAGAGCCGTTTCCTTGCCAATATGAGCCACGAAATGCGCACGCCCCTTAATGCTATTATCGGGTTTGCGGAACTGGAGCTGGGAAAAGAAAAGGATAAGGAACTAGAATCCGAAACACAGGAAAACCTGGAAAAAATTTACAGTTCCGGCGTAACCCTGCTGGGGCTTATCAATGATATTCTGGATATTTCCAAAATCGAGTCGGGAAAATTTGAACTGGTCCCGGTCAACTACGATATGCCCAGCCTGATCAACGATACGGTGGTCCTCAATATTGTACGCATAGGCAGCAAGCCCATCGTCTTTGAGCTGGATATTGACGAGACCCTGCCCGCCCGGCTTTTGGGCGACGAGCTGCGGATAAAACAGATTTTCAACAACCTTCTCTCCAACGCCTTTAAGTACACCAAGGAGGGAACGGTAACGCTGCGCATCCGCTGCGAGCGGGATGACGCGGGGGTATGGATGAACGCCAGTATTTCCGATACCGGTATAGGCATCAAGGAAGAAGACATTAATAAACTTTTCAGCGATTACAACCAAGTGGATACTAAAAGCAACCGCACTATTGAAGGAACGGGACTGGGGCTTGCCATTACCAGGCGTATGGTGGAAATGATGAACGGTAATATCTATGTAAAAAGCGAATACGGCAAGGGAACTACCTTTACCGTGAAGATCCTCCAGGGTTTTGCCGGCGATGCTGCTATCGGAAAGGAACTTGCCGAAAGACTCAGGGGATTCCGCTACACCATGGCCCGGCA
>JAIRLK010000150.1 GCA_031259515.1 Treponema sp.
TTCTCCACCGACACCCCCGCGAAAGAAACGCACGCGCAAGCGTGTTTTTGAGTTCCGGTATCACGGCGCGGCCCGGGACAAGGTAACACATACGGAACAGTAACCGGGCCGGTTGGATTTTCCGGGCGTCTTTTCTTCACTGAAAATTAAGAATCACTGCAAAAATTCATAAAATATTATGGTAAAAAATGACCAAATTGTTACCGTAACGCATTAAGAGGACGCGGACCAGAGGTCCGGGTAATTCAAAACAATTTGGTCATTTTTTGGTTGAACCGACCTTTTTTTATACTTTGAATTGCTGGCGGCAGCGAGCTATCCCGAATGAAAAGTAAATGTTTTTGTCCTGCTTTCTCTCAAACCCGGCTTGACAAAAGCAATCAAAAATCTTACTATACCAATCGGAATTAAATAGCTATGACTATCATGGATTTGGTGGGGAATACCCCTCTTTTGGAATTGCCGAAAATCTCCCTCAGGGCAGGGAAGCCCCGTCCCGCCGGGGTCTCCCTCTATGCCAAGGCGGAATTCTGCAACCCCTCGGGGTCGGTCAAGGACCGGGCCGCCAAGGCCATGCTCCTGGAGGGTATCGCCCAGGGGAAGCTGGGGCCGGGGAAGACCATCATCGACGCCACCAGCGGCAACACGGGCATCGCCTATTCCATGATGGGGGCCGCCCTGGGCTTTCCGGTCAAGGTCTTCCTTCCCGCCAACGCATCGGCAGAGCGGAAGGGGATCATGCGGCAGTACGGGGCGGAGGTCCTGGAAACCAGCCCCCTGGAAGGATCCGACGGCGCGTACCTGGCCGCCCGGGAAGCGGCGGAGGCCCGCCCGGAAACGTACTTTTACCCCGACCAGTACAACAACGACGCCAACTGGAAGGCCCACTACCGGGGTACGGCCCCTGAAATCTGGGAGCAGACCGGCGGGACGCTGACCCATTTCATCTGCGGCATGGGGACCTCCGGCACCTTCATGGGGACTTCCCGGCGGCTCAAGGAACTCAAGGCCGCCCTCACCGTGATCGCCGTCCAGCCCGATTCGCCCTTCCACGGCATCGAAGGGACCAAACACATGGCCAGTACCATTAAGCCCGGTTTTTACGATGAAAAACAGGCCGACGCCTTTCTTGAGGTGAATACCGAAGAGGCCTACCGTATCGCCCGGCGGCTCGCCCGGGAGGAGGGGATCCACGTTGGGGTCAGTTCCGCGGCGAATGTCCTGGCGGCCCTGAAGCTGGCGGAAACCCTGGAGGGGCCCGCGCTGATCGTAACGATCCTCTGCGATACGGGGATGCGCTATGTGTCGGATCAGTTTTGGGACGGAAGCCTATGATTGCCTTAACAGCCCAGGCGGAACAAGGGATCCGCGAAGCGGGGGAGCGGGCCTGGCCCAACGAATGCTGCGGTTTTGTCCTCGGCCGCCTGGAAGGGGGGGAGAAGCGGGCGGACCTCATCCTGGCGGTGGAGAACGCCTGGGAAGCCGGGGAGCGGTACCACCGTTTTGTCATTACCCCGGAAGACTTTATGAAGGCCGAAAGGGAAGCCCGCCTGAAAAGCAGGGAGATCCTGGGAATCTACCATTCCCACCCGGATCATCCCGCCGCGCCCTCGGAGTACGACCGGGAACAGGCCCTGCCCTTCTATTCCTACCTTATTCTATCGGTCCGGGGGGGTACGGCCCGCGCCCGGGCGGCGGAACTGACCAGTTGGGAACTCACCGATAATCGGGATCAATTTTTGGAGGAGAAGATAACACTATGGCGGTAACCATACAAATTCCTACCGCCCTGCGGAATTTCACCGGCAGGCAGGGCGAAGTAACCGTTACGGGGGCCACCGTGGGGGCGGCTCTCGCGGCCCTGGCGGAGCAGCACCCGGATATCAAACCGCACCTGTATCAGGATGAGGGCAGCCTCCGGTCTTTTATTAACGTCTTTGTGGGGGACGCCAACATCAAAAAATTACAGGGCCTGGACACCCCCCTCTCCGATGGCGCGGTCATCATGCTGGTTCCCGCCATCGCCGGAGGTAAGGACGGCGGCGCATGGTAATGGCATCCGGCCTTATCCCCGACAACCGCTTGCGGGATCTTTCCAACGAGGAGATTTCCCGCTACAGCCGGCACCTCTTGCTGCCCGAGATCGGCGTCAAGGGGCAGAAGCGGCTCAAGGCGGCAAAGGTACTCCTGGTGGGAACCGGCGGCCTGGGGGCTCCTCTGGGGCTTTACCTCGCCGCCGCCGGGGTGGGGACCTTGGGGGTCGTGGACTTCGACGTGGTGGAGGAATCGAACCTCCAGCGCCAGGTGATCCACGGCGTCCGGGACCTGGGGCGGCCCAAGGTCGCTTCCGCAAAGGATCGCATCAAGGGCATCAATCCCCACATCAATGTCGTTACCTACAACGCCATGCTTTCAAGCGCCAACGCCCTGGATATTATCGCGGACTACGATGTCGTGGCCGATGGTACCGACAACTATCAGACCCGCTACCTCGTCAACGACGCCTGCGTCCTGCTGGGAAAGCCCAATGTCTACGGTTCGATCTTCCAGTTCGAGGGACAGGCCTCGGTTTTCTACGCCAGGGAAGGCCCCTGCTACCGCTGCCTCTACCCGGAGCCGCCGCCCCCGGGCCTGGTGCCCTCCTGCGCCGAGGGGGGGGTCGTGGGGGTGCTGCCCGGCATTATCGGCTGCATCCAGGCTAACGAGGTGATAAAACTCATCGTGGGTTCCAGCGCGTATTCCAACAACACCGCCGATACCCTGATAGGCCGGCTCCTCCTCTTTGACGCATGGAAGATGAATTTCAGGACCTTCACGCTGGACAAGGACCCCTGCTGCCCCGTCTGCGGAGAGGCCCCGTCCATCCGTGAACTCATCGACTATGAACAGTTCTGCGGCCTCAAAAAAACGGCGGAGGAAGAACCGGTGGAAATCATCACCGCCCGGGAATTGAAGGACCGGATGGACAGGGCCGATTCCCTACAGATCATCGACATTCGGGAACCCCACGAGCGGGCCATTGCCAAATTCCCCCAGGCGAAAGCCATTCCCCTGGGCCAGATGGCCCGGCGGGTGGAGGAGTTTGACGAGGGGGTTGACGCGGTGTTCATCTGCAAGATAGGCCAGCGGAGCGTTTTCGCCATCCGCGCCCTGCGGGAGGCGGGGTACAAGGGAAGGCTCCTCAACCTCAAAGACGGCTTTGCCGCCTGGGCAAAGGAGGTGGACCCATCCTTGCCGGTCTATTGAACCAATGGACTTGTTCGGTCAAGGGAACGATTTACCGAGCGGCCTCCGCAGGTGAATGCTTCATACAATAAAAATAGCATGAAAACGCGCAAAAAACAAGGAGCCCGGCGCGGCATCATAAATTTAAGGCGGGATATTTATATTTTTTCATTTATACTATAGAGGAGAGCAAAGATGGCAGACAAAGTAATCAACGCATTGGGACGGGATGCGGCGTATCAACTGGCGAACGTGGTCAAGACGCCGCCCCAGTACGGGGTCCTGACCCCCAAATGGCTGGCCCGGATTT
>JAIRLK010000199.1 GCA_031259515.1 Treponema sp.
GGTGATGATCCTGGAAAAACCGGACAAGCTGACGGATGAAGAATTTCGCGTCATTCACGAGCATGTCCGTATCACCTATGAATTGCTCAAGGATATTGACGGCTTTGAGCAAATATGCGGCTGGGCTTCCAACCACCACGAAAAGCTGGATGGAACGGGGTATCCGTTTGGGAAAAAGGCGAATGAACTGGACTTTAATTCCCGTCTTATCGCCTGTCTTGACGTATATCAGGCCGTAAGTGAGGAGCGGCCCTACCATCCTGGCCAGGATCATGCCGCTACTATGAAAATCCTCCGCCGCATGGCGGATCAGGGGCGCCTGGACGCTTCGATTGTTAAGGACCTGGATGAAGTCATGGCGGAATATTCCGGCAGGGACACGCCTCCTCCGGTGATAATGCGGTGATGGCCGTCTGCGGGAGGCTGTACAACGGAGAGAGGCTGTTCCAAAACCTCAAGGTATAGGGATTTAGGTGAATTAATTCAGTTCAGAACAGAATAATCGGGACTATGGTCTCCACGGCTTTCCCCATGCCGGGCGCGAAGGAGGCGTAGTAACGGTTAAACGCCTTAAAAGAAGCGGGCGGCGGGTCCTTAATCCCTGTCGCTGCCAATCATGCGTCCTATTCGCGTAAGCAGTTCTCCGGTATACCCGCGCAAGTCCGGGATTTCGTTTTTGGGTATTCTGAATCCGATGGCCCCGGGATGCCCCCCGCCGTTGGCGATGTTCAGCGCCGTGAGGACCGTCCTCAGATCGAAACTGGTGAAGGAAGCGCTTCTGCGCAGGCGGAACTGGACGAAATCGGACAGGGACGGATCGTCGTAATAGGCGGATAGTCCCATCTTGCCGCTGGCCTCGGAAAGCCGATCCGCCGCGTATTTTGATACGTTGACGATTATTTCGTTGTCATACCGGCTGAACAGCTCCTCGCTTTTTTCCCTGTCCATGACGGCGGCGTGAATAGCGGGAGCCGTCTGCAGGTTCTTTGCCATTTCTTTATAACACTCCGATTCCTGATCCGACAGATTTTGAATGAGATTATAAATATCCAGCATGGAAGCGAGATTCTTGCTGCCCAGGTTGGTGGTCTGCACAAGCATACGCTCAAAAATCGAACTGAAGATACGGTAATACCAGCGTTCCCGGTTTGATTTAAGAAACCTTCCCATCTGAGAATCCCCTACAATGCCGGTCAAAATCGCCAACGCCAGATTCCTGGAGAAGAAGCTGGTTATGCCGTCCCGGTTCTTTGAATGCAGCCGGGCCGCCATCTTTAAACAGAGGTATCCTATCAATTCGCCGGTGCTGGATGCCTGGGAAATAAGGCAGTATCCCCGGTCCCCCGTGTACCGGGAGTTCGATCCCAGATGATGATCCAATTCAATTTTTCTGATTGAAGGATCCGCGAACAGTTCAGAAATGCTGTCATTCTTCATAAGCATATCGGCGTTGGGAGTGTCTAAAATTACCAGGGTAGAATACTTCCCCCCAAAATCCGTACTCATATTACGAACAACCGTGATGTTGTTATACTTGCATATTGCCAGGAGGTAGTTTAACTGTTCGATTACCGGTTCCGGCAGAAAGATAGTTACGTCCTTTCCAAATTTGTCAAGGAGGATCGCGAACGCAACCAAAGACGCGCCGCAGTCAGCGTCGGGGTTTTTGTGGCCCAGCAGAAGGAAAGAGTCTCGGGCAAAGATCTCCCCGATGATCCTGTTGCTGATACGCCTCTTCTCGGCAATGGTGCTTATCTCGGTTTTGTAGGGATTGTCCGCCCGTCCCGCCGGTTTCCGGGCGATGATGGCCCGGTCCCCGCCCGCTTCTTTCGCGGCGTACTGCGCCTTATCTGCGGCGTCTCTCAGGTCCTCCGCGTTTTCGGCATGTTCCGGTACGGACGCTATACCGATGCTGAGGGTAATAATGACTTCCGGATGTTCGGGAAACCTGATAAGCCGTACCTTCCCCGCCGCGGCGTTACAGAGCTTCAGTGCGGTTCCCGCGTTGGTATCCGGGAGCAGGAAGGCGAATTTTTCGCTCCCAAATCTGAATAGAATATCTTTGCTCAAAAAGACTTTTTTAAAGATAGCGGAACTTGCGGCGAGCGCCTTTCCGGTAAAGGCTTCGCCTGAGTGTTTGGCAGATTCAACCCCATGATCTATGGCGGCTATGACAAAGGAAAGCGGTTTCCCTTCGATCTTGGCCCGGGCTATACAGACAGGAAAAATTTCATCAAAGATATGAAGGTTAAAGAGGCCGGTTACGTCGTCGGCAATGGTCCGTTTACAGGCGTCTTCTCCCCACCGCGCCAGTTCGGAAGCCATCAATCCCGCCGCCGCTATTCGTCCGGAAATTACGCCCAGCATACGGGACATGATCTTCACCGCGATTTCGCCGTGCAGGTTTATAAGGGCGTCAAAGCTATCCCGGCTTAGGGAAACAAGCCGGCAGTCCTCCAGGGCGGTACAGGCCGCGGCCCGCGGCCCGCGGTCCAGGAAGTCTAGGCCGCCCGCGCAGATGCCCGCCGGAAAAACATCCGCAGGATACGCTTCGCCGTTTGGACCCAGCCTTGTTGTACAGATAGTCCCTTCAAGGACGGCGTAGATCGCGTTTCCTTCATCTCCCCGCTGGTAAATGGTATCGCCTTTCCGGCAGCGCATCTCCGTTAATTCCGCCGCCACGGCATCCAGTTCAGAATCAGTCAGATCGGTAAAAAGTATATTTTTTTTAAGCGTATCATTAAGTCCCCGCATGGCGCTTCCCCTCTAAATAACGGTATTACTTAGGAACTGTTCAGAAATAAAATGCACAGCATGTTATTTCTGAACAGTTCCTTATGTCTTCAGGATACTATACCTTCCCCTGGTTCCGGTCTATGGAAAGCATCTTATGCGCCAGGGCAATAAGTTCCCCAGCATCCCCGGCGTCTTGGGGATACGCAGCGCTTCCGATGCGGACCGACAGATGAAACGCGGCTGAACTGGTAATGGTGGAGAGATCGAGATTGTTCACCATGTCCTTGATATGTTCCGCCATGCTGTAGCCGGCATCCTTGTCTACGCCTGGAAACACACCGGCAAAGGCGCTTCCCTGGAACCGGCAGACCATCGCCGTCTCCGCCGCCAAGCGCTTCAAGGTCCCGGCCAGAAGGATCATGGCCTCGTCCCCTGCCTCGCGGCCGTATTGATCGTTCATCGTCTTAAGATTATCCGGCTTTATCATCATCAGGCTCACCGGCCCGTCCTTCAGGAGCGAAGGAAGCTGTTCACGAAGAAAGACCGCGTTGAAGAGGCCGGTGAGCATATCCTGGTAAAGCTGATTCCGCATCTGCTTCGCCCACAGCGGGTTCTCCGCGATAACCGCGTCGGCCCGGCGTATCCTCCCAGCCATAACCCTCAGACAGGAATCAAACAGCCGGGCTGCGGCAGCCGGATAGGTCCGGAGCAGGTCTTCCAGCGACCGTCCGCGGCCGGGGATCCTGAGCAGTTCGCTGGGCAGAACGGCCCACGCATCGGCGTTCCGTACATTCCGCGTCAACATATCCAGTTCCCCAAAAGAATCCCCGGCAATATATCGGGCCGCTTCCCGCTCCTGCCCGGTTTCCGTCGGCCTGGTTATCACAACCTCGCCGTCATTCACGATAAAAAAGGCGCCGTTGCCTTCGCCTTTCCTGAAAACAGCGCTCCCTGCAGGAAAATGATCCAGGGAACAAAATTCGGCCAGCGCCCTTCGTGATTGTTCGTCCCAGCATTCAAAAAAACTGATCCCGGAAAGAATATTCGTATGGTCAGAAAAATTCATGGAAACAAGTATAAAACATGTTGAAAAAATCTACAACAATCTGAGGCTGTCCCAAAAACTGAGGTTTTGGACAGCCTCATGCAGCTAAAATTTTACTTGCCGCCAGGGGCTTTCCTGGTTATTTTATATATAAATTCGTTTATTTTGATATCTCAATACAGAAAGGAGTCTCTTCATGGCACAGCATCAATTTCAGACCGAAGTAAGCCGTTTGCTGCATCTCATCATCCATTCCCTTTATTCCAACCGGGAGATCTTCCTGCGGGAACTCGTCTCCAATGCCTCCGACGCGCTGGATAAACTTAAGTACCTGACCGTCGCGGATGATGCCTACAAAGCCGTCAGTTTTGACCCGCGAATCGACATTGTTTTCCACAAAGAAACGGATAATCCTCAAGCGTCCACCCTCACCGTGTCGGACAACGGCATAGGGATGAACGAGGCGGACCTGATCGAGTCCCTAGGGACCATAGCCCGTTCCGGAACTAGGGCCTTCTTAGAGAAGCTTACTGCGGACGCGAAAAAAGATTCCAACCTTATAGGCCAGTTTGGGGTTGGTTTCTACTCAGCCTTCATGGTGGCGGACCGTATTGAGGTCATCAGCCGCAAGGCCGGTGAGGACGCCGCCTGGAAGTGGATCAGCGATGGGAAGGACAGCTTCGACCTAGAGAGCGCCCAACGGGACAGCCAGGGCACGACGGTTATCCTCCACTTGAACGAGGAGGGCCAGGAATACGCTAACCGCTGGTCTATTGAGGACATCATCAAGCGCTATTCCAACCACGTGGCCTTCCCCATTTACCTTACCTACGACGAGAAAGAATACGACGACAAGGGTAAGGAGAAGGGAAGCAAGACCAAGACTGACCGGATCAATTCCGGAACGGCCCTTTGGCGGCGGCCCAAATCGGAACTCAAAGAAGAGGATTACCACGAATTTTATAAGCAGCTAGGACACGACACGGACCCGCCCCTGTTCTACGTCCACACCAGGGCCGAAGGGACCCTGGAATACTCCACCCTGTTTTACATTCCCCCCAAAGCGCCCTTTGATATGTACAGCGTGGACTACAAGCCGGGGGTTAAACTCTACGTCAAGCGGGTGTTCATCACCGATGACGACAAAGAGCTTATGCCTACCTGGCTCCGCTTCGTCCGGGGGGTTATCGACTCGGAGGATCTGCCCCTCAATGTGAGCCGGGAGATACTCCAGCAGAACAAGATACTTCTCAACATCAAGAACGCTTCGGTAAAGAAGTTGCTTGGGGAGTTCAAGGCCCTGGCGGATACCGCCTCCTCCGGTTCGGAAGATGTCAAGAAGAAGTGGGAGACCTTTATCAGCCAGTTCAACCGCCCCCTCAAGGAAGGGCTCTACCAGGACTTTGCCAACCGGGAGGCCCTTCAGGAACTGGTCAGGTTCAAAAGCACCCAGTCCGAAGGCTGGACCAGTTTCGCCGAGTACGTTTCCCGGATGAAAGGGGATCAGAAGCATATCTACTATATTACCGGCGGGGACGAAAAAACCCTCCGGGCATCCCCGCTCCTGGAAGCCTATACCGCCAAGGGCATTGAAGTCCTTATCATGGACGATGAGATCGACGACATCGTTATTCCCTCCCTGCACAGTTACCGGAAGGAAACCCCCGGGACGGACGGCAAAAGCGAAGCCCAGACCTGGGAGCTTAAAGCGGTAAACCGTGCCGGCGCCGACGAGGAACTGGGAGAGAAGAAGGATAAGCAGGCGGAGAAGGAGATTAAGCCGGTCATCGAGAAGGTCAAGAAGGCCCTGGGGGACCGGGTAAAGGACGTTAAACTCTCCCGGCGGCTCCACGATTCTCCCTCGTGTATCGTGGCGGACGAGAACGACCCCTCCCTACAGATGGCCCAAATGCTCAAGGCCATGGGGCAGACCGGGATGCCGGACATTAAGCCGATCCTGGAAATCAACGGCGCCCATCCCATCGTGGCAAACCTCAAGAACACGGAGGATGAAGAGCGTATCGCCGACGTGGCGGGGGTCTTGCTTGACCAGGCTCTCCTGGTGGAGGGGGCAAAACTCAAGGACCCTGCGGACTTCGTAAAGCGGCTCAACCGGCTCCTGGCGAAGTGAATTGCCTGCGGGATCCTAACAGCCTGCGGGACTTTGCCCTTGAAATCTTCCTTGCAGACTCTATTTTATGCTTTTCAGTTTATAGTATATTTAGAATCTGTCCACAAAGGCGATTGCTTTGCGGACAGACTCTATTTAGGGAGAAGGAGGGTAATATGGCCTTACCGGCGGAAGTTATGCAAAATGTCCCGACGATAGAAGAGTTTTGGGCTGCCTTCACGAAATCCCAGATAGAAGCGGCTAAACGCCGGGAAGAATGGGAGCGTGAGCTGGCGGAGGTCCGGAAAGAATGGAAGCGCGAGATGGCGGAGTCCCGGAAAGAATGGGAGCGTGAGCTGGCGGAGTCCCAGCGGATAGTCAAAAGCGTCTCCAGGCAGATGGGCGACCTTCACAATCGATTCGGCGAGTTGGCCGAGCATCTGGTCGCTCCGGGGATCCTCAAGCGGTTCAATGAACGGGGCTATCATTTTGGCGGAATCATCGCGGAACGGGTACAAGTAATGGACAGTTCCGGAAGGCTCCTCACGGAAATAGATCTGTTATTGGAAAATGGGCAGTATTCGATGGCGGTGGAGGTAAAAAGCCGGCCGCGGGAGAAAGACGCGGAACATCATGTAAAGCGGCTGGAGATACTGAGGGAACACAAGAATAGGCAGAATGACCGGAGGAAGATTCACGGAGCGATAGCGGGGGCGGTATTTCCACGAGAAGCGATGGCTGCGGCGCTGGAGGCGGGACTGTATGTGATCGTTCAATCCGGGGACACGATGAAGCTGGATATCCCGGAGGGTTTTCAGCCTCGGGAGTGGTAACGCCCGTATCGGCCCAGGCTTTTAGGAGTTTGCGGGACGCGGTTATTTTGGCAAAAAAGGACGATCTTTTGTAACTATTCAGTCGTAGCGTGATTTCAAAATTTTTCTTGTCCTCCAATGCTTTAACAAAGGGGGTTTCCGCCCATAGAGTATAACTTTTTTTCGGTGTATTTTTGTGAATAAGGAGGTATAATAGGGATAGCCTCAAAAGGAGGGGGCAGTCATGGATAAAAGAACAGAAGAACTGGTAGAAGAAGCCGGAGAAAAAATCAAGGCGAATCTCCGCAAACGGGCGGAGGAGTTTCGTGAAACCGACAGGAAAAAAGAGCTGACGATTGACATTATCGAAAGCATCTTGCGTGAAACAAGAGTGGAGTCTGACAAGATTATAGAGGAGTGTTAATGAACGCTCTGACCGGAATGATCTCCGAAAAAGAACTCATAGTAAAAAAAACAGGAAATGACGGGGCAGGGAGAAATACTCCGTAACGGCGCGGGAAACAGGAACATTCGATTATTACCAGTGAAGGGTGTCTTGCGATAAAAAGAACGGTATTGAAAGTAACGGAAGAGACGCGAACCGTGCCTGACCGGGAGAACCGCGAAAATGGAAATATAAATTACAGCGGCTGGCGGACGGCACGGGATTAACCATAGGGGTATGTCATTACCCGCCGGGGACGAGGAAGTGGAACAAAGTAGAACACCGGTTATTTGCCTTTATCAGTCGGCACCGGCGCGGTGAACCGCTTGAGAGTTTTGAAAGGATTGTAAAATTAATTAGTACAACGACGACGAACAAAGGGCTTAAAGTATATTGCCAATTAGACCAAAATGATTATCCGACAAAGATCAAGGTAAGTGATGAGGAAATGGAACAGATACGGATATTCAGGAAAGCATTTCATGGGGAATGGAATTACGATATCAAGCCGCATAAAAAATAACCGTATTAGTTATTTATAGATAGATCCTTAGCGTCAAGTTAATCACTCATGTTACGCAAGAGTGCCATTATCCCCCATGTTAAAAGCAGACAGTAATTCCATAGTACTCTTAAGTGAAGCCATGTATATCTGTGCCTTTACCGCAAAATGATTGTAACCGTGATTTAATTTTACCAGTTCTAATTTCACATACGCATATATCG
>JAIRLK010000221.1 GCA_031259515.1 Treponema sp.
CGGGGGGAATTGACGATAAGCGTCCTCGCGTCCCCCACGTTCACATGGTAACTCAGCAGTTCTATGGCGTTAAGAAAGGCGTCGCCCTGTTCCTGTGTCCCCTTAAACCCGAAGGACAGCACCGAACCGGGGCCTTTGGGAAAGTATTTTCGCGCCAGCGCATGATTGGGGTCGGAGGCGAGGCCCGGATACTTCACCCATTCCACACGGGGATGCGCCTCCAGGTATTCCGCGATTTTTTGAGCGGTAGAAACCTGTTTTGCCACCCGTTCCGAAAGGGTCTCTATGCCGATGAGGGTAAGGTAGGCGTCGAAGGGGCTTAGGGCGGCGCCAAAGTAGTTAAGGTACAACAGCCGGATGCGGGTAACGAAGGGCGCGTCCGGAAAAGTTTCCAGGAAACTCCGTTTGCGTCCTGTTTCCCGGTCCCGGAGTACATATTCGTCCTGTACCATCTGGGGGAACTTGCCGTTATCCCAAGGGAAACCCCCGGCTTCTACCGCCAGTCCGGCGATAAGGTTTCCATGACCGTTAAGGGATTTTGTTGCCGAATACACCACGATGTCCGCCCCATAGTTGATGGGATTGATGAGGTAGGGCGTACCAAAAGTGTTGTCTACCACCAGAGGGATTCCGTGTTTATGCGCCAGGGCGGCCAGGGCTTCCAGATCCGCCACCACGCCGGTAGGATTACTGACGGATTCCACGAAGATTGCTTTGGTGTCGTCTTTAATATCCCCTTCCAGCTTTGCCGTATCGTTGATATGAGGGGAAAGATCAAAGTGAATGTTGAATTTGGGGTAGATCCTGCCAAAGCTGTCGAAACTGCCGCCGTACAGGTAGGGCGTAGTAAGTATGCGCCCGCCCCCTTCCGCAAGGTTGAGCAGGGTGTAGGAAACGGCCGCCATGCCCGAGGCCAGCGCCAGGGCCGCTTTTCCGCCATCCAGGGCCGCCGTCCGCTGTTCCAGCACATCCACGGTTGGATTATTTACCCGTGTATAGAGAAAGCCCGTCTCGGTAAAGGCAAAGAGGCCGTCCGCGTTTTTGGCGTCCCGGAATTCATACGCGGCGGTTTGGTAGATGGGTACCTGCACCGACTGCCGGTGTTCCGCAGGGTTGTACCCCGCCCGAATCTTCAACGTGTCAAATTGATAAGCCATAAAAACCTCCTTATTATGCTTATACTGGCTATATGTTATATTCAGGCTGGGGCCTGGAAATAACCAAATGTAATTCCTCAAGAATACTCTTGCGCAGGGCGATAAAATCGTCGTTGTTCCGGTTCCGTCCGGGATTAAGGTCAACCGTAACAATGTGGACGATGCGTCCGGGACGGGGAGTCATGATCACGATGCGGTCGCTCAGGGCTATGGCTTCGTCTACGTCATGGGTAACCATGACCATGGTAGCCCCGGTTTTTTTCCAGATGGAAACAAGCTGCTCCTGGAGTTCTATCCGCTTAAAGGCGTCCAGCGCGCCCAGGGGCTCGTCCAGCAGTAACACTTTCGGCTCATTGATAAGGGACCGGATGATAGCAACCCGCTGGGCCATGCCGCCGGATATTTCATGGGGATAAGCCCGTTCAAAACCCTCAAGGCCGATCATGGTGATAAATTCCCGCACCTTCTCCTTGTTCTGTGCAAACATCTTCCGGGCTTTCAGGCCCAGGGCCACATTATCGTACACCGTAGCCCAGGGGAACAGCGCGGCCTGCTGAAAGATATACCCCCGTTCATAACCGGGCCCCTGTATCTCCTGCCCGTTGATGGAGAGCCTTCCCTCTTCCGGCTTGTCAAGGCCGGCGATAAGGCGCAGTAACGTTGTTTTTCCGCATCCCGAAGGACCGATGATCGAAATGAACTCCCCGTCTTTTATGTCGAGATCAACCGCTTTCAGGGCATAAACCGGGTTTCCGCCTGAATCCCGGTACACCCTGGTAACGTTCTTCACTTCTATCAGGACGCTCATCGTATAATCCCCCGCTGCCAGCGCAGAACCGAACGGCGTATCATGTTTATCAACGCGAGGATCAGGGCGAATTCAACCGCGATGATGATGATGGCGCCGTACACCTTCGCGTAGGCCCCCCATCCTTTCGCCCAGTTGATGTAAAAGCCCAGTCCCGCCTTGGCCCCCACCATTTCCGAAACGATCAAGGTGGTAAATGAAAAGGCGCAGGCGGTGGAGACCCCGGTAAACACGCTGGGCATGGCGTTAGGTATGGCCACATGGAACAGGAGGAAGCGGTTATCCGCCCCCAGGGTTTTGGCGGCTTCAAAATAACTCTTCCGGGTAGCGATGATGCCGGACGCCATCATGGACGAAACCGGAAACCAGGAAGAAATAAAAATAAGAAACATACCGGTCGTAAAACTGTTGGGAAAAATCAGGAGAGCTACGGGAAGCCAGGCTACGGCGGGGACGATGCCGGTTACCCGGATTACCGGGGAAAGCCAGTAGTCCCACTGCCGGTACCAGCCGACAAAAATTCCCGTGGCAAGGCCCAGAACCGTCCCGGTAATAAGACCGGCAAAGAAGAGCCGCATGGAGTAAACGGTACTCCGCAGGAGCAGCAGCCGGTCCTGAAACATGACATTGATAATCTCCACCATGCTGGGGAAATAGGGCAAAGGCAGGAGGGCGCTTTTTGAGGTCAAGAGATCCCAGATGATTAAGGCCATTCCGCAGGCAAAGAGAAACTGCGCCTTGTGGTACAGTTTTTTGCGAAAGACGGGATTTCCAAGGGCGGCGAGATACGATGCCCCAAGGGACAGTATCAGTGCGCTGATAACAACCCGGTACGGAGAGGTACGTACCGGCTGTCCTGGAGGAACAAGCCAGTTAACCAGCAGAACCGCCGCGAAAGACAGTATCGCCGCCCAAACCCACCCTTCGGATTTCGGTTTCCAATACGCCGTATCTCCCGCGATTTTCGGATCCTCATACCATGCGGCTTTACGCCGCTCCTGCTTCGCCACTATTCACTTCCTTTTTCTA
>JAIRLK010000225.1 GCA_031259515.1 Treponema sp.
GCCCCCCACTGTCGCCCTTTAAATTAACGCGTCTGGTTCCGGGGGTGGGGGGTTTGCCCCGACCCCCCCCCCCCCCCCCCCCACTCTGTTGCCCTCCCCCGGCGGCAAAGGCAAGGCCTGCCGCGAGAACAAGGATCAGAGCCACACTGAGTAACTTTCCTGTTGTCTTCATAAACGATTCCTCCAAAAATTATTTTTTTACACGACCGCATAATAACGCGCCATGTACGGACTAACCGGAAACAGTTAAATCCATTTTGATTATCGCACCACTGTATCCCGGTTGTCAAACGTTTTTTTGGGACTGCCGGTGAAATGGAGCGGGGCAACAGTAGTTGTTTTTTTTAGTAAGTTAATTGTTGTTAACTGATGTTAACATGCCACGTACATGAAAAACACAACAACAGGTAAGCGCCGCCGCCCGGTCTTGAAACATGGGGGTTTGCAGGATCGGGAGAATAGGAGTAAAATGATAGAGTATGGAAAGTGCGATTAAATCCTTGTTAGGTTTTATTTATGGAGAAACCGCAGCGGAAGGTATCTATGCGGCTCTGAGGGACATTTTTGAAACGGCTTTTCCCGGACGGTTTGCCCGGTTTGAGGGGAGGGAAGGGCGCTCCGGGACGGCGGAGGCCCTTACTCACCAGGATGCCCTGCTTATCGCTTACGGAGATATGTTGGGGCCACCCAAAGACGGCGGGCCAGCAAACGAAACCGGCCTTTCCCGGCTGGAAGGATTTCTGCGCCGGCGGAACCGGGGAGCCTTCACCTACCTTCACATCCTGCCGTTCCACCCCTATTCCTCGGATGACGGGTTTTCGGTGATCGATTACCGGCAGGTGGATTCTCGTTTTGGCTCCTGGGAAGCTATAGAAAAACTGGGGGCCCATTTCCGCCTGGTTTTTGATTTTGTGCTTAACCACGGCAGCGTCGGCAGTCCCTGGTTTAGGGGGTTCCTGAACGGTGAAAGCCCCTATGAGGGATGGTATATCACCAGGGACAAAGACTACGATTCCTCCACAGTGGTCCGTCCCCGGACCCACCCCCTCCTGACTCCCTTTACCCGGAAAGACGGCTCGACGGTCTATGTCTGGACTACCTTCAGTGAAGACCAGGCGGATTATGATTTCTCCAATCCCCGGGTCTTTTTGGAATTCATGAAAATTTTTCTGGAATATGCCCAAAGAGGGGGGCGCATAGTCCGCCTGGATGCCATTGCCTACCTTTGGAAGGAAGACGGAACTCCCTGCCTCCACCATCCCAAAACTCACGGCATGGTAAAGCTGTTCCGGGCGGTCATAGACGCCCTGGGGTTGGACATGCTCATCCTCACGGAAACCAACGTGCCTCACCGGGAGAATATCTCCTATTTCGGGCAGGGAGACGAGGCCCACCTGGTCTACAATTTCGCCCTGCCCCCTCTGGTACTTCACGCCATGATCTCTGGCGACGCCGCCCCCCTCAGATCCTGGGCGAAGACCCTGCCGGGACCGGAGACGGGGCAACGGTTTCTCAACTTTTTGGCGAGTCACGACGGCGTAGGGCTGACTCCGGTCCGGAGCGGCCTGGTGGACGAGGCCGCCTTTGCCGCAACCATAGAGGAAGCCAAACGCCGGGGCGCCCTGGTTTCCTACAAGTCTACCCCTCAAGGGCCCGTCCCATACGAACTCAACTGTTCCTATGCCGAAGCCGTCGCGCCGCCGTCCCTGGGAGCTCTCCGCGCCCGGGCTTTTCTCGCTTCCCAGGGGGTACTTCTCTCTCTGGCGGGACTGCCGGCGGTGTATTTTCACAGTTGGATAGGCTCAGGCGCCTGGAAGGAAGGACCTGAGCTTTTGGGCTACAATCGGGCGATTAACCGGGAAAAACCTCCCCTGGACCAGGTGGAAGGAGAGCTTGATACCCCCGGTTCCTTCAGGGCCGGTGTTTATGAGGGGTTCAGCCGGTTCCTGGCCTTCCGGCAGGCGGAAGCGGCCTTTGATCCCGCTATTCCCCAGCAGACGCTGGAAGCGGAAGGCCCGGTTTTCGCGCTTCTGCGGGGGCCTGACCGCCGGGGCCGCCGCGCCCTTTGCGCGGAGAATCTGGGGCCCGCCCCGGCGGTACTCCGGGTCCCCGCAGAACACGGTATGGGCGCGGCGGATATAACCCTCTCGCCCTGGGAGACCCGCTGGATAGCCTGGGGAACAGGGGAGAGGCGGGATATATCTACCGCGGCCTTTTAAATGCCGGTCAGATATATGAAGGCATTGTAGAGGCCGTGTGCCCAGGCAATGCCGTGGAGCCCGCGGTACTTCTTATAAACCAGGGCAAGGAGGATGCCCGACAGGAAGGCGTTCAGCGCTCCCCAGAAACCTTCGTAGATGTGGCAGATGGAAAAGAGGAGTACCGAAAGGCCGATGATGGGGGCATCGCTGAGGCCGGCCTGTTTGAATCTGAGGGAAAGGTAATACCGGAAATAGAACTCTTCCAGATAGCCGGTACTCAGGCACGAGAAGAACATGATGATAACGGCCAGGGGGCCTTTGGGAGCTTCTACCGTTACGGCGGAGGCGCCGGCGGAAATAGCGGAGGAAACCAGGGAGATGAAGAGGCCCGTTCCTAATAGTCCCGGAAAGGCGAGGGCGAGGGACAGGAAGTCCCGGGAACGGAGTTGGATGGGCAGGCGGGCTTTTCCGCCCCGCAAGACCAGAAGGTAGCCGATAAGCATGAGCGCCGGGACCGTAAATCCCAGGATACGGCTTAGTTCCTGGGGGATGATAAACCGTATGGTTTCCGCCTCTTCCGCACCGGCGGTTCCGGGGAAAAAACCGCCTGATGCTAAACCGGGGAGAAACAGTACGGCGTATACAATAAAAGGTTCGGCCCAGGGATTCGTGATTCGCTCTCCTTTGGGACTGGATAGTCCCGCGCTAAGTTTGGTAGAGTGAATTATACTATAAAAAGGTAAAAGGGTGAATATTTTTTTAGTTTTGCTGATAATTATCGGAGTCTTCGCCGTTTTCTTTTTTGCCTTGTCCTGTTTTGGCAAGAAAGGAGGGGGAAATAAAAAAAACAGTAGGCTGCAATTCTATGCCAAGGGCAAGGATTTAGGGTTCAGCTTTAAGGAGATAGAACTCCTGCGCCGGTTGGCGGTAAAATCCAATATAGAGGATCCTGCGGCTCTATTCTGGTCGCAAAATCAGATGGACATCTGTATACGTTCCCTGATCCGAAGCGCCCGTCTTGCCGGGACCGATCAGGATCAGGATATCCAGGGATTCCTTTCCAAATTGTACGACTATCGAAAAAAACTTGAATTTGAAAAACCGCGGCTAAAAAACGGGTTGAACAGTACCCGGCAGATTGGAGAGTCCCAGAATCTGCGTATCCTGGTCGCCGGCACCGGCGTGTTCCAATCCCTGCTGATCAAAAATGCCGACCAGTACATAACTATAGCCAGACCTGCGAGCCAGAAAACGCCCCGGAATTTTTCCTGGTCCGGCCAGCGCCTGTCGGTTTATTTTTGGCGGGACGATGACGCGGGCTATGTGTTTGATACGGATGTGAGGGACGAGGTCTATTTCAAGGGCCGTCCGGCTCTCCAAATCGCCCATTCTAATAACCTGTTCAGGATCCAAAAACGGAAATCCCTCAGGATGAAGATAAGTAAGGCGGCGTTTCTCTATCTTCTGGATCGGGAGGTTTCGGATACCGTCGAATTTGTGCCAGGGTTCAAATGTGTTCTCAGTGATATTTCCGACACCGGGTGTTCCTTAGCCATAGGAGGAAAAGCCCCTGTGGGCTTACGGGTAAAGGTTCAGTTTGCTTTGGATACGGCGCCCTTGATCCTGTGTGGAACCGTACGGTCCGTAGATTATAACGCGGACGCAAACCGTTCGGTTCTGCATATTGAAGCCGATCCTCTTCCGACGGACACCAGGAACGCGATACTGGGGGAAATATTCGGAATGCGGGAAGATGATGAAGACCTTCCTTTCAGAATCACGGAAGAAAACCCGCCGGACGATGAAGACGGCAGCGGGCTCATTGGTCAGGATTCTTTTGCCGAAGTTGAACTTCAAGATGTCCCAAACGATACTGGTATATGATGATTAAACGCGGGGAGGAAGGTATGAGCGGGATGATAACCCGGAACCTGCGGGCCAAGGTTCCGCGGATTCCGGGGTTCTATGTTGTTTTGTGCTTCTTCGGATTCCTCTTGATTCAAACCCTGGTTGTCGCCCAGGAACCGATACTTGCTTCCTATAAGCGGAATTTTCTCCGGGCCGGTCTTGCCGATAAAGACCGCATACTGCGGGATGCCGCTACCGATGAAAAAGCGCCGGAATTCATCGGGGAACTTTACGAATTCGCCCTGAATTTCATCCTGCAAAACGTGGACATTCTACAAAAAGATACGGATTTTACCGCCCTTACCCTCACGGTTATCCGGGGACTGGGCGCGTCCGGCCGCCGGGAGGCGGTGGATAATTTGGGGCAGGCTTTTTTCCGGTTCCAGGATACGCTTATCCGGGTGGAGGCCGTTAATGCCCTGGCGGTCCTGGGGAAGGGGGACGCCAGGGTCGTGGAAAGCCTGAACCAGTACCTGGCGGATCAAAACAGCCGCTTCCTGTCCGGCGTTCCCTCCGAATACCCCGTCCTGTCCGCCTGTATAACGGCCCTGGGCATTATAGGAGACGACTCTTCTTATCCGGCCCTCTTTTCAACGATGATCGCCGGCTATCCTGAAGCCGTAACCCGTGAAGCCGCGTCCGCCATGCAAGCGGTCCCGGGTAATTTGCGTCAGTACCTCATCGGCATAATACGCCGGAACCCGCCGGTGGAAAAGCTTGCGGCCTTCAACCTGGCATCCAATACCCGGAAGCTGACCGGCCCGGAGCAGGCCGACGCGGCGGTCATTGCCCTGGAAACCGGTCTGGATTTATTTGCCGGTAATAAGGAAGAGGCGGCGGCAGCGGCCAACATGCGGTACGCCGCTATCCGGACGCTGAGGGATTTACGCTGGACCAGGGCGGCAAGCCTGGTGATTAAGCATTTTTACCGGGTTCAGCAGGATTACAGCAACGGAACGGCTTCCCGCGAACAGGTTGTGGAAGCCATTGCCTGCCTGGGCGCTATGGGCAGTTCCGAAGCCGCTCAGGTTTTGGCCCTGCATCTGGGTTTCCTTAACTCCCGCATGGAGCGAAGCGGAGAATACGATGATGCCGTTACCCTGGGTGTGATACAGGCCCTGGGGGAGATAGGCGATAAAATAGCTTTTGATTATTTGTTGTATATCAGTTACCTGCCCTACCCTGAAGGGATTAAAGATGCCGCGAAGGAGGCGTTAAACCGGCTTAAATGGTAAAATTACCCCGATTATACCCCGTTGTATGTTCCGCCCTGGGCGCCGCGCTGTGTTATTATCTTCTGGCCGGAAGCGTCCGGGTGACTTTGGCCCTCTGGTTTGGCATCCTGCTCACGGCCCTGATTTCTCTGATCCGGGTTTTGGGGACCTTCCCGATTCTGGTTGTTGGAGGCTTGGAGAATACCCGCCTGTTCCGGGAAATAACCCTGTCTTTGCTTGCCCTGACGGCAGGTTTTGCCCTGGGCTTTGCCGCCCGTTTTGGAGCGCCTGGTCCAGTCCGTCTCGGTCTTCGGGAAGGGAAGATCGCCGGCCTTACAGGGACCCTCATGGGCGATCCCCGGAGGCTTTCCGGCGGCCGGGGCATGGCCTTTCTTGATCTGGAAACCGCCGCCGGCAAGGACGGCCTCCGGGCTTCCGCCTGCGGAGAGGTCCTGGTCTTCTTCCCCGAAGAGACGGTTCCCCGGCTGCGGACCTTTGGACGCCTGAGCCGGGTCTACCTTGAAGGGGCCTTTCTACCTCCGTCCGCGGGGAGGGCCGGTCCCGTCTTCCAGGCGAGGGGGGTCCATATCCTGGAATCCGCTCCGTCGGTGGAGCGGTTCCGTACCGGGGCTAGGCTGGCCATTGCCGGGAAGTTCAGTCCCCACGCTTGGGGCGGCCTGGCCCTGGCCCTGCTTCTTGGCGTCCGGGATTCCCTGGAAACGGAGCTTTCGGCCTCGTACCGGGATGCCGGGTGCGCGCATGTGCTTGCCTTGTCGGGAATGCACCTGGCCATTGTTTCCGCGGTTATTGCCTTCCTCCTGAAAAAGCCCCTGGGGATTAAGGCGGCGGCGGTCCTGGGAGGGGTTTTCATCCTCCTTTACGCCGGTCTTGTGGGATCCCTGCCTTCCCTGGAACGGGCTGTCCTCATGTACCTCCTGGGGACGCTGGCTGTCCTGGGGGCTTTTCCCCGTCGGCCCGCCGTCCTCCTGGCCCTGGCCTTCGTGATTCAGATCTGCCTTAGACCCGCTTCCGGGGACAGCCTTTCGTTTATTCTTTCCTATCTTGCCCTGGCGGGCATCCTGGCCCTGGGCGAGCCCCTTCACGACCTTTTCCGGGGCCTCGTGCCGGAAGCCCTGTCCCTGCCCCTGTCCGCATCAATTGGGGCTTTTCTCGCCACTGCCGGGGTAAGCGCCGCGTCTTTCGGCATCCTCCGTCCTGTGGGGATCTTCGCGGGGCTTGTCATCACGCCCCTGACCGGGGTCTTTATGATAGCCGCCATGATGTACCTGGCGGCGGCCTTCCTCCCGCTCCTGCCGGCTGCCCCGCTTCTGGGAAGGGCGCTCTCCTTCCTCTACGAGGTCCTTTTTCGGATCGCAGGCTGGGCCGGACAGGTCCCCGGCCTGGAGGTTTCAAATCCCCAGACGGTCCTGGCCGCGTCTCTAGCGGTTTCCGCCGCCCTGGTCCTCTTCTGGAAGTACAGGTCTGAAAAAGGAAGGCGCCTTGTCCCCTTTGCCGCCGCTTAATTACGATTCCCCCCTGGCCATCAGGTCTTTCCTGGAAGAGCGGGGCTTGGGGATGCGGAGACGGCTTGGCCAGAATTTTTTGATTAATCCCAACGCCCGCCGGCGGCTTCTGGATGCCTTGGGCGCCGGGCCGGGAGACCGGGTATGGGAAATAGGGAGCGGACTGGGGGCCATGACGCGCCCCCTGCTTGAACGGGGGGCAATGGTATGGGCTTTCGAGATAGACGGGGGCTTTATCACGGCGCTGCGGGAATTTTTCAGCGGCAATCCTGCCTTTACCTTGATTGAAGGGAACGTCCTTAAAACCTGGCGGACCGCGCCGCCGGGGGATTATCTTTTCGGTAATCTGCCGTATACTATAGGGGCTGTTTTGTTGGCCGACTTTATCGAGAAGAATAGGTTCTTTAAACGAATGGTAGTAACGGTTCAAAAAGAAGTTGCCCTGCGCATGGCCGCCAAGGCCGGTTCAAAAGATTATTCCTCATTTTCTGTCCTCTGCGCTTCCGCCTATAGGATTACGCCCCTGTTGATCATGAAGGGGGCTTCCTTTTATCCCGAACCCCGGGTGGATTCCCAAGGGGTCTTGTTC
>JAIRLK010000261.1 GCA_031259515.1 Treponema sp.
TATCGGATGTTTTTTCCAAAAAACGTTTTGAAAAGAAGCAGTTCCCCAGGTCTACCGAAATTCTGGATGTGGAAGGCGCGTATATAGCCCCCGGATTCATCGACACCCATATCCACGGAACCGGGGGATATGGGACTGACGATGCCTCAACCGAGTCGGTGATTGAAATGTCCCGGCGTCTGACCAGGAGCGGAGTAACCTCCTTCAACCCGACCTTGTATCCGACAGAGCCGGAGGAGATGCTCGAAGCGGTACGAAACATAGCCGCTGCCATAGGCAGGGAACCGGGCGCCCGGATCATGGGATTGCACCTGGAAGGCCCCTTCCTTTCCCCGGCCCGCCTGGGGGTACAACGGCCTGAGACCCTCATGCCGGTGGACATCTCCTACATGGAAAGACTGTGGGAGGCCGCCGGCGGGCACATCATCAACATGACCGTTGCCCCGGAAATCAAGGGTATGAGGGAACTGGCCCTGTACTGCATCAAAAAGGGGATAATCCTCCAGGCGGGACACACGGATGCCAACTACGAAAACATGGTGGAGGGTATGCAGGCGGGGATACTTCATTCGACTCATCTCTTCAATGCTATGAGTAAGCTGGATCACCGCAATCCCAATGCCGTGGGGGCCATACTGATCCATCCGGAAATGTCCTGCGAAATCATCGCCGACGGCTATCATGTCCACCCGGATCTGTTCAAGCTGCTTCTGCGGGATAAGCCCACCGACAAGATCGTGCTGGTTACCGATGGTCTGAAACCGACGGGCCAACAGGAAGGTCCCTTGATTGCCAATGGAGAGGAGCTGTTCTTCCAGGACGGCGTGTTCCACCGGAAGGCCGACGGCATCATTGCCGGATCGGGGCTTACCATGATTCGGGGGGTGCAGAACCTGGCGGCCTTTGGCTTCAGTCTGGAGGACGCGGTAAAGACCGCCAGCTTCAACCCTGCCCGGGTGATGCGGTACCAGGGCAAGGGTTCCCTCATTCCCGGCAGCGATGCGGACCTTGTGGTGTTCGACCGGAATTTCAATGTCCTGGCGGTTACCGTCGCGGGCGTACTCAAATACAATTTTCTATGAATTAAGGGGAAAATATGCGTTTATTGATTCACAAAAGTGCCGAAGATGCCGGCAGATGGGTTGCCGGTTACCTTGCAAACCGAATCACTACCTTTGGTCCCGGAAAGGGCCGGCCTTTTGTCATGGGCCTGCCCACCGGTTCCAGCCCGCTGATAACCTATCAGGAACTGATACGGCTTTACAAAGAGGGCCAGGTTTCCTTTGACGCAGTTGTCACTTTTAATATGGACGAATATGTGGGGCTGCCGGAGGATCATCCCCGGAGCTACCACCGGTTCATGCAGGATAACTTCTTTTCCCACATCAACATCCGGAAAGAAAACGTCCATATCCTGAACGGCATGGCGCCGGATTTAACGCGGGAATGTGAGGTATACGAAGACCGGATCCGTTCCTTTGGCGGAATTGAGCTTTTTTTGGGAGGCATGGGGGCGGACGGCCACGTCGCGTTCAACGAGCCCGGTTCTTCCCTGTATTCCCGGACGCGGGTAAAAACCTTGACCAGGGAGACCCGCATCGCCAACGCCCGGTTTTTTGACGGCAACGTCAATCAGGTACCGTCAACTGCCCTCACCGTTGGGGTCGGGACCGTAATGGATGCCCGGGAGGTAATCATCCTGGTAAGCGGTCACAACAAGGCCCGAGCGCTTCAGGCTGCGGTAGAGGGGGGCGTCAACCACATGTGGACCTTGTCCTGCCTGCAAATGCATCCCAGGGCCATCATCGTGTGTGATGAAGATGCCACCGATGAACTCAAGGTAGGGACGGTTCGGTACTTTAAAGACATCGAAGGGCTTTAAATCAAGGAGCGCTGAACATGGGATTATCCCCTCCGGGGCTGCGTCTTGCGGCTTTTTTTGCGGGGACGGCGCTGGTATGGGGCTGGCTCCTCTTTCCCCTTCCGGCCACGCCGGATGTCCCTGCGCCCGTCGATGCCGCCGCAAACCGGTTGGCCGCCTTTTCCGATCCCGTCCGGATTTGGGGGAAGGGGGTTGAGGCGGTCATAGAAGCGGCCTACCGGAGGAGTTTCAAAACTTACATCATAGGCGGCAGGGTGATGAACCTGCGTATGCCTTTTGCGGAGAACCGTGAACGCATAGAGCTTTCGGACCAGGGTTGGGAAATTTGGGGGAGCGGCAAGGCGGACCCCGTATCCCTGTGGGTGGAAGTCAACGGGCTTCTTGCTGCCGAAGACTTTGCCCGGTACACGGCGGTTCTGGGCGACGGCCGGGAAAAAGTCATCATCCTGGACATCCCTACCCAAACCTGGTCGGTATCCTTGGACTTTTTTGACATAGCCCGGATGAAGGCGGGGGCCTACCGCGGACTGCCCCACCGTCCCTATGTTTTGGTTTCCGGTAAGGGGATAGAAGAGAGCGATGTGTATAACTACCTCTACTGCGTGGGCCGTCTAGGAATGGACTGTTCCGGCTTTGTATGGAACATCCTGTCTCATATCGCCGTTGCGGGCGGGACGGACCTGGGCCGTACCCTGCGGCGCACCACCGGAACGCCCCGGGACGGGAACCTTTCCTACTATGCAGGGGCTCAATTCTTCAATTCCCGGACACGGGAGATTCTCGCGGTGGAAGACGAGGTCCGTAACATCAGGCCCGCAGATATTCTGCTCTTTAGGGGGGAGGACGGCGAGGCCGTTCATTCGGCCATCGTTCAGTCGGTGAATTTTACCCGCGGCGTGATCCGCTATCTGCAAAGCACGGATGAAGCGCCCCTGAACGAACGGGGCGCTCACGAATCCTTTATCCACTTTGATCCTGCACGGCTCAAAACCCGCCTAAGCGATCCGTCAATTATCTGGACGCAGAAACGCTATTCCCCCTTTCCGGGGGAACTGGCGCCGCCTTTCTCCGATGACGGGGAGCGCTACCGGGCCTATCCCGAATCCGGGGGCGGCCGGGTAGTACGCCTGCGGGTCATCGAAGAGGCGGTGAAAAAACTCAACCGGTAGAACGGAGTGGCGCCGGTGCGTTCACCGCGTAAAGGATGTGCAAGGACTGATCGCCATGAACCCCTACCAGTTGTTCTTTTACCGGATCAACCATCAAAGTCCATGCCCCGGTATCGGGGATGGCCTGGACCGTCAAAGTACGAATTTCGCCTTCTTTGATATATCCACGGTTTGCAAGTCCCCGGTCAATGGCATTTTCCAACGTGATTTCTTCCTTAAAAGCACTCATGTCTGACTCCCTAGTTTGCACAAACAGAATTTTTTTATACAGTAGTATTAAGTATAGATTTAGAGAATACCATGCAGAAGGAGAGAGGAAAGCGTATGAATAAGATTGTGGCAAAAAAACAGTTGTCCGCCGAGGTCTTTGAGATGACCGTCGAGGCCCCGTTGATTGCCCAGGCAAGGAAGGCTGGACAGTTCATCATTGTCCAGATTGACACTGATTGGGGGGAGCGTATTCCCCTCACCATCGCCGATGCGGATGCCGGGGCGGGAACGCTCACCATGGTTTTCCAGACTGTGGGGGCAACGACGCACAAGCTCGCCGTGAAAGAGCCGGGAGAATATGTGGAAAATATTCTGGGTCCTCTGGGAAATCCCACACATGTCGAGAAGTTCGGGACGGTAGTCTGCGTAGGAGGCGGCATAGGCGTAGCGCCCCTCTATCCTATAGTTCAGGCCATGAAGCAGGCGGGGAATCAGGTGAAGGTGATCATCGGCGCCCGTACCAAAGAACTGGTTATCTTTGAGGACCGTATGCGGAACTACGCCGATGAACTGGTGATCGTAACCGACGACGGCTCCTATGGCCGCAAGGCCCTGGTTACCGAGCCCCTCAAAGAGTTCTGCGCCCTGGACCCCAAGCCGGATATGTCCGTGGCCATAGGGCCGCCCATCATGATGAAGTTTTGCGAGAAAACTACCGCCGCGTTTGACGTTCCCGTCATGGTGTCCCTGAACACCATCATGATAGACGGTACAGGGATGTGCGGTGGCTGCCGGGTTACGGTGGGAGGCGAAACGAAATTTGTCTGTGTTGACGGACCGGAATTTGACGGTCATAAAGTAGATTTTGATAACATGATGATCCGGATGAGGGCCTACAAGGCCAGGGAAGACGCGGATCATCATAGCTGCCACATCGGCCTTGGCCTGCCGCCCCATGAGGCGCCGGTTGCGGCGGCGCGGAAATAAGGGGGAAACAATGGGACACGAACTACACACGAAAATACAGCTTGAGGCGGAAGCCCGCTCTTTGCTCAAGCCTCTGCTGGATCGCAAGGCGGCGGGGGAGAAAATCACCCCCCGTGAACGGATGGCTATTCCCCCTCAGGAAATGCCCGCCCAGGACCCCATTGTCCGGGGCAAGAACATGAACGAAGTAGCCTTGGGCTACAGTGAGGACCAGGCCCGTCTTGAAGCGGAACGCTGCCTGAGTTGCAAGAACGAGCCTTGTGTCAATGGCTGCCCTGTGGGAGTACCCATCCCGCAGTTTCTGGCGGAAATCCGGAAAGGGGACTTCAAAGGCGCGGTGGACATCATCAAGCAAACCAACCTGCTTCCGGCGGTCTGCGGACGGGTCTGCCCCCAGGAATCCCAGTGTCAGGCCGAATGTCTCTTAGGGAAAAGCCTAAAGAGCGTGGATAAAGCGGTCGCCATAGGGCGGCTGGAGCGGTTTGTCGCGGATTGGGAGCGGGAACAAGGAAAAGTAACCATCCCGCCGGTTAAGCCCAAGACCGGTAAAAAGGCGGCGATAATCGGATCGGGGCCCGCCGGCCTTACCGTGGCCGCCGACATAGCCCGGGAAGGCCATTCGGTTACTATCTTCGAGGCTTTCCACAAGACCGGGGGGGTCATGGTTTACGGCATCCCCGAATTCCGTCTCCCCAAGGCCATAGTCCAGGCGGAAGTGGATAATCTGAAAAAAATGGGCGTCCAGATCGAAACCAACTTCCTCGCCGGGCGCACCCGGACGGTGAAGGAATTTTTGGAAGACGACGGGTATGACGCGGTTTTCATCGGCGTCGGCGCGGGGCTTCCCAAATTCCTGGGCTGTCCCGGAGAAAATCTGGTAGGCGTGTTCAGTGCCAACGAGTACCTGACCCGTGCGAACCTTATGAAGGCCTACGATCCCGGCAAGGCTGCTACGCCTATGTATTCCTCCAAAATCGTTACCGTCATAGGCGGTGGCAACGTTGCCATGGACGCCGCCCGTATGGCCCTGCGTCTTGGAGCGGAGCAAGTCTATGTGATCTACCGCCGTACCCGGGACGAAATGCCCGCCCGGGCGGAAGAGGTGGAACACGCCATGGAAGAAGGGATAGTTTTTAACTTCCTGCGGAATCCAGCCAGGATTCTGGGGAACGATCAGGGGCAGGTGATTGGCATGGAAGTCCGGAAGTACGAACTGGGTGAACCCGACAAGTCGGGCCGCCGCAGCCCCGTGGCCATCCCCGGTTCCGAATATGTTTTTGACTGCGATACCGTAATCGTGGCCCTGGGCAATGAATCCAACCCTCTGCTGGTACGATCAACCGCCAATCTGGAAGCTGACCGCAAGGGCCGCATTGTAGTCAACGCGGACCAGAAGACCTCCCTGGACCGGGTCTATGCCGGCGGAGACATAGTCCTGGGGGCCGCCACGGTGATCCTCGCTATGGGCGAAGGCCGCCGGGCCGCTACGGCGATCAATAAGTTGCTGGCAGGCTAATAGCCATATCTACGGGGGGCCTTGGCCCCCGGCGGGGTGCTGCGGGGCGGATCCCCGCAGCGGAGGAAACTTCCCCCTTCTTAGCGTATGTTGAGCATATATTGAAAAAAAACCGTTCCAGGTTCATAGTAGGGTTATGCGGTTTTTAGGTTGTTTTTTTGTCATAGGTTTCCTTTGTACGGTGTACCCCTTGTTTTCCCAGGCTCCGGATACATCCTTAACTAACCCATCCCGCAGCGATGCCTTGCAGAACTACCGGGTCGGCAGGGATTTGGAATCCCGGAACCGGCTGGAGGAAGCCCAGGTCTATTACAATGAGGCGGTTAGGATCTGCAATCAGGAACTTGCCGCCAATCCCTCCAACATGGATTCTTATACGGTACTAACCTGGGCGCTCCAGCGCCAGAAGAAGTATGC
This sequence comes from Treponema sp., assembly GCA_031259515.1. GTDB lineage: Bacteria > Spirochaetota > Spirochaetia > Treponematales > Breznakiellaceae > JAIRLK01. The sequence goes on from JAIRLK010000261.1 coordinate 6,182, forward strand.
CGAGGTCATCACCTGGGGCGAACGGGCTCTCCGGGTCAATGCCAATGATTACCGTATTGTTGAAACCATGGGAGAGGCGTATTTTTACCTTGATAATTTTCCCCAATCCCTGCAATTCATGCAACGCTACGTCAACTCCCTGCCCCAGGGAGAGCGGACTGCGGTAGCGTATTTTTTCATTGGCGAGATATACCGGCTTCAAGGGCGGTTCCTCCATGCCGACATCGCCTACACCGCCGCCCTCCGCCTGGACCCAGGGCCAGCCCTTTGGTGGTACCGTCTCGGCTCGGTGCGGGAATCCGCCGGCGAAACCGCCCCTGCTGCCGAAGCGTATGAGCGGGCCATCCGGCTCAACCCCGGCTACCGGGAAGCCGCCGAGGGGCTTGCGCGAGTCCGGGGTTAAACCTTTACCCTGCCCCTGAAACTCCGGGATAAGGTGAGGCGATCCGTATATTCCAGGTCTCCGCCTACGGGAAGCCCCGAAGCCAGGCGGGTTACCTCAACATCCGTATCTTTGAGCAGCTTACCGATGTACAGCGCGGTGGTGTCCCCTTCCACTGTGGGGTTTAAGGCGAGGATCGCTTCCTTAACCCCTTCGCCTCTGATGCGGCTGAGAAGTTGGCCTATGGTTAGGTTGTCCGGTCCTACGCCATCCAGCGGGGCTATAAGACCGCCCAGGACATGGAAACGTCCCCTGAATTCCCGGGATTCCTCAATGACCCGTATGTCCTGAGGCCGTTCCACCACACAGATAATTGAGGCGTCCCGGCCTGGATCGGAACAAATGGCGCAGGGGTCGGACTCGGTATAGCTGCCGCAACGGGAACAGCGCCTGATGACGGAATGAAGGGACGCGAGTTCTCCGGCCAGCATACGGCTATAACCCGGATCGGCATCCAATAGGTGGTAGGCCAGGCGTCCGGCGCTTTTCTTACCTATTCCCGGCAGCTTGGACAGGAGATCCACCAGCCGGTCTATGGCATCCAGTCCGCGTCCGTTCACGACAGTCCTGTTCCGAACCCGGGGAAACCTCCCGGTAAACCCGAAATACCCAGCCCCCCGGCCAAGGCTCCCATTTCCCGGTTAATCGCTTCCTTTATTTTTTCTATGGCGCTGGTGAAGGCGGAAACAATGAGACCCTCCAATATTCCTATATCCTGCGGGTCTACTGCTTCCGGGGCGATGCGTATATTTAACACTTCCATTCTGCCGTTTATATCAATTTCAACCATACCGCCCCCGGCGGAACCGGTTACGAAAATGGCCCCTAATTTCTCCTGAAAGGAGCCCATCTGTTCCTGAACCTTCTGAGCGTTTTTCAAAATATCAAAAGGGTTGATATTCATTTTTGTCTCCTTTAATGTGAGCCGGCCTTTCAAGCGGTCCGGTTAGCATGGTCTAAGAGCCTGTTGCAAAGGTATAAACATGCAATAAAATGCATATTTATACTATTTTATGCGCGAAGCGCAACAGGCTCTAACTAAAACGTCTTGCTTCCACCGTCTTGTGCGCCGGAATAATTTATCGCCATAATATCTCCGCCGAAAAACCGACGCACCATTTCCACTTCCGGGGGAATATCCGCAAGGGAACCCGTCTCCGCCGAAGGACCGGCCTCCCGGTAAGGCGCCGGGGCCGGAGCATCCGCCGGAGCTTCCGCCGGATGCTCCGCTCCCTCAAACTGGCCGGCATCCCAACCGGAACCGCTGTCCAAAGAGGCAGGCGTTTCCCCAGTTCTTCTCGCCGATTCCCGGGCGGCTATACGGCGCTTGAATTCCTCCGCTAAAGATCCGGGTTTCCCCATGGACAGGGGACTATCAAAGGCGCTCCGTTCCGCCCCGGCGCCGGGATTTCCCTGATTAAGGCCGGCCCCTCCAGTCAATCCACCGTACCCGCCGTTATTTTTTTTTACAGCCCCCGGCGCTTCAAGACCCGGCCCGGCGGTTCCCCGGGAACCCAGGGCATCCCTGACGCTCATGACGGCTGCCCGCAGTTCCGGCGGAGGTATCCACCGGGTGAGCCAGGAGAGTTTGGAAACCGCAGTTTCCAGTTCAAACCGGGGCGAAACCGAATAACGGATGTCCCGGTAGAGACAGAGAAGAATGTCTAAAGCCCGTTCCAGGCGGATGCTGTCCATGGCGTTGAGGACTGTCGTGGAAAACCGGTCCGGGGCATAGCCCAGCAGGGACTCCCGCGTTACTCCGTTTTTCAAAAGGAGGAGGCTTCGGTAATACCCCGCCATGTCGATGACGAACTGTTCTAGAGCAACTCCCGCTTCCAGGATCTCGTCGGTCATGGCAAACGCGGAGGCGGTATCGTTGACCGCACAGGATTCGGCCAGGGCATTGAGCTTATCCAGTCCCACCAGGCCCAGCTTCTCCCGGATAAGCGCCGACCGTATGTTTCCGTCGGAAAATGACGCCACCTGATCGAAGAGGGTATAGGCATCCCTAAGGCTGCCCGTAGACTCCTTGGCAATCCAGAACAGGGCTTCGTCCTCTCCCTGAATACCCATCTCCACACAGGCATCTTTAAGAATAGCCGTGATGGTCTCTATAGGAATAAGCCTAAAGGAAAACTGCTGGCACCGGCTCTTGATGGTAGCCGGGACCTTGTGAAGCTCGGTAGTGGCAAAAATGAACACAATATACGGCGGCGGCTCCTCAATGGTCTTGAGAAGGGCGTTAAAGGCGTTGTTGGAGAGCATGTGAACTTCGTCTATGATATAAACCTTGTACCGCCCCGCATTGGGAGGAAAGAGTACCTCGTCCTTGATTTGCCGGACATCGTTTACCGAAGTATTTGAGGCCCCGTCTATTTCGATGACATCCATGCTGGCGCCCCTGCTGATCTCAAGACAGCTCGAACAGGTCCCGCAGGGCGTGGCCGTAGGCCCGTTTATGCAATTCAGGGAGCGCGCTAAAATCCGGGCAGCGCTGGTTTTGCCGCACCCCCGGGGCCCGGAAAAGAGGTACGCATGGGCGATATGCCTGCTTTCAATAGAACTCTTTAAGGTGGCGGCCACAAATTCCTGCCCCGCCAGTTCGTCAAAGGTCTTGGGTCGCCGCCGGGTCGCGGTTACTTCATACGCCATAGTGCTTTAGTATATACAAAAACCGGGACAACAAAAAGCCCCATAGCCAGGACGGAGAGAACCGGCCACGGCGCAACAGACTTCCGCTTACCGTTGCTTCCTTCCGGTCCTGGCGGAGTTAGGCGGCGTCTGCTCGCATGGTTCCTAGCTACGGGGCAAAATTTATACTACAAGGATTCGGATCTTTTTGCAAGAGGAAGCTCGGCCAGTGCAGGGCAACAGCACTTACTTTTTCGTGATAGAAATAGAATAGGAGGCAAAGAAACCCAATGGGAGGGGAAGGATGGAACTATCAGAAGAAGCGGTAAGGCGGATGAAAGGAAGTCTGGGAGAGATACCGGATCCGAGGCAAAATCATGGAAATGGTGAAACAGCGACAAAAAACATTGAAGGCGGCTTCCCTGGAACGGGGAATAAGCTACCGCCAGGCGAAGCGGGTCTACCAGCGTTATCTGGAAGGAGGAGACCAGGCATTGAGCCACGGCAACACGGGGAAGCCGTCCAATCGACGGACAGACCCGGAGTTGGTACAACGGGCGCTCGCCTTGTATGCGGAAAAGTATGATGATTTCGGGCCGACCCT
>JAIRLK010000294.1 GCA_031259515.1 Treponema sp.
AGAGCCTGTTGCGCTTCGCGCATAAAATAGTATAAATATGCAATTTATTGCATATTTATACCTTGCAGGCTCCAAAAGAGCCCCGTTAATCGGGATTTTTTGCATGAATATGCAAAAAATACAAATGCAATAGGCTCTTAGAAATCCCGGCAATGCCGGGTAGAAAACTCAAGAATTTACACGAGAGAGGAAATTTATGAGTGAGATAATGAGGCCAATTCCCTTTCCGGAATTGCTAGACCGGATCAGAGGGGAGTATCACAATCATGGTTCGGTTTTCGGCGTTAGAAAAGAAAAATTTTACCATCCCGCCGGGGAACGCGGGAACATCACGCTCTTCGGCTCTTCCATTAGTTCTCCTATAGGTCCGGCTGCGGGACCCAACTCCCAGCTTGCCCAGAACATCCTGGCCTCTTATCTCGCCGGTTCCCGGTTTATGGAACTCAAGACCGTGCAGGTCATGGACGGCGAGGAACTGCGGAAAGCCGTGCCCCGTCCCTGCATCAACGCCCTTGATGAGGGCTACAATGTGGAGTGGTCCACCGAACTGACCGTGGCGGAAGCCCAGGAAGAATACGTCAAAGCCTGGTTTCTCTGCCATTTGGCGGCAAAAGAGTTCGGCCTGGTGGAAACAACGCCCTTTGGTGGGGACTGCGTTTTTAACATGAGCGTCGGGTACAGCCTTGAGGGAATCCAGTCTCCAAAGATCGATAGTTATATAGAAGGAATGAAGAACGCCCGTGATACCCTCATGTGGAAAAGCTGCCGCCGGTATTTGCAGGATCACCTGGGCGGCTTTGAACGGTTTACCCAACAGGACCTTGAGGCTATCCCCCCGGTGATTTCCGCGGGAGTAACCCTTTCAACCCTTCACGGCTGTCCCCGGGAAGAGATCGAGAAGATCGCCGCCTATCTTATCACCGGGAAGAACCTGCATACCTACATTAAATGCAACCCGACCCTGTTGGGGTATGAGGCCGCCCGCGCTATCCTGGATAAGGCGGGTTACGGGTATATTTCCTTCGATGATCATCATTTTAAGAGCGATCTCCAATTCGGCGACGCGGTGGCGATGCTGGGCCGGCTCATGAAGCAGGCAAAGGAGCGGGGGCTTTCTTTCGGCGTAAAACTGACCAACACCTTCCCCGTGGAGATCAAACGGAACGAACTTCCCGGCGGCGAGATGTATATGTCGGGCCGCGCGCTCTTTCACCTGTCGATCAACGTGGCAAAGAAATTGTCCAACGCCTTTAACGGGGAACTTCCCATCTCCTATTCAGGAGGCGCGGACTTCTTCAACCTCCGGAATATCCTGGAAACCGGCATCCGGCCGGTAACGGTTGCCACAACCATCCTCAAGCCCGGTGGTTATGAGCGGCTTACCCAGCTTGCGCAGCTTGCCGAAACAGCCCTGGCCAACTCTAATGCCGGCGGCGCGGCGATCATTGATGTAAACGCCTTGAACGCTCTGGCGGACGGATCGGTTGAACAAGCGCGGTACCGTAAAGCATACCGCCATACGGGTCTGCGTAAAACCGCCAGCGAACTCCCGCTCTTTGACTGCGCCAAAGCGCCTTGTACTGACGGCGGCTGTCCCATTCATCAGCGTATTCCCGAATACCTTGCGGCGGTGGCGGCGGGAAATTACCGCGATGCCTTCACCATCATCGCGGTTGATAATACCGCCCCGTCTATCACCGGAACCATCTGCGATCATCAGTGTCAGAATACATGTACCCGTGTTGATTACGAGGATCCTTTGGAGATCCGGCGGGCGAAACGTACCGCCGCCGAGCGCGCCCAGGAAGCCTATACCCTTTCGCTTACCGCTCAGCCCCTCAAAACGGATAAGACCGTGGCGGTCATTGGCGCGGGGCCGGCGGGAATCGCCGTAGCGGTGTTTCTCCGCAGAAACGGCGTTCCGGTTACGGTATACGAGACGCGGGACCGGCCCTACGGCATTGTACAGTACGTGATCCCCGGCTTTAGAATTTCCGGCGATGCCATCTCCCAGGATTTTCAGCTTGCGGAAAAGCTGGGGGTGGAATTCAAATTTAATGTTCCCCCTGCGTATTCAATAGCCGCTTTACGACAAAACCACGAGTATATCGTGCTTGCCACGGGCGCATGGCAGGAAGGGGTTTCTCCGGTACAACAGGGCCGGGAGCTGGTCATTGACGCCTTAAAATTCCTGGAAGATTCTAAAAGCTCAGGCTGCTCCCTGGACTTAGGGAAGCGGGTAGCGGTCATAGGCGGCGGGGATGTCGCCATGGACTGCGCCAGGGCGGCGAAGCGGAACACGGGTGTTGAGTCGGTAACCATCGTGTACCGGCGGACCCGGGAATTTATGCCCGCCCAGTACGAAGAGCTGGAATCGGCCCTGGAAGACGGCGTTGAGATGCTGGAACTTCTGGCGCCCGAATCCTTTGCCGGCGGCGTCCTTACCTGCGAGAAGATGCGCCTTGGCGATTACGACGCTTCGGGCAGGCGGGGCATAGTGGGATCGGGGGAAAAACAGACCCTGCGCTTCGACACGGTGATAGGCGCGGTGGGAGCCCGGGTGGACACGACGCTCTTTGTTAAAAACGGCGTTGCCCTGAACGCCAAGGGCTATCCCGAGGTTACCGAAGCCCGGGAGTCTTCTCTGCCCGGCGTCTATATTGCGGGGGACTGCAAGGCCGGCGCCGCCACAGTAGTGAAGGCCATCGCCGACGGCAAGGCCGCCGCCGAGGACATACTCCGCAAGCTCGGCCTTTCCGCCGACTTTACCGCAGCTCCCAAAGGGTTTGCCTGTACCGCCGTCCCGGAAGTCTTCCCTGACCTTTACCGTAAAAAAGGCGTCATCCTTGAAGCGAAACAGGACAACACCGACGGTTACCGCTGTCTTTCCTGCAACACCCTCTGCGAGGTATGCGTTGATGTCTGTCCCAACCGGGCCAATGTGCAGGTAGAGCTTCCCGGCGGCGCCGCGCCTGGTATCAAAGGAACCCATCAGATCGTCCACATAGACAGGATGTGTAACGAATGCGGCAACTGCGCAACCTTCTGTCCCCATGCGGGTAAGCCGTACCAGGATAAATTTACGGTTTTCTGCGCCCTTGAGGATTTTGAGGACAGCGGGAATCCCGGCTTCTTTATCAGCGGTGCCGGTACGTTCAAACTCCGGTTAAAGGATAAGCAGGTGATAGACTGCCGCCGGGGAGACGCGATTATTCCCGCTGAATACGCAGCCATGATCGATATAATTGAGAAGAAATATCCCTATCTGGCGGTGTAGCGTGAGTTCGCGGTGAAAACGTATAGAGTGATAGTGAGTAAAAACGATCCTTCCGCGGGGGTCTTCCCTCGCGGTTATTCATTCAAGAGGGAGAATACGTCATGTTATTAATCGGAAACGGAAAAATCATCACCCGGGACAGCGCCTGTCCCGTTATCGAAAACGGCGCGGTGGCAGTAGACGGTTGCCTGATCAAAGAGACCGGCGAAACCGCCGCGCTTAAGGCCAAGTATCCGGAGGCCGAATACCTGGATGCCCGGGGCAGGCTCGTGATGCCGGGCTTCATCAACGCCCACATGCACTACTACTCTACCTTTGCCCGGGGGCTCAATCTGGGAGGCAAACCCGCCACGACCTTCGGCGAGATACTTACCGGGCTCTGGTGGCGGCTTGACAAGCAACTTACCCTGGAAGACGTGTACTACAGTTGCGTGGGTCCCATGATCGACCAGATACGTTCCGGGGTTACCTCGGTCATCGATCACCATGCCAGTCCCTTTGCGGTGGAAGGGAGCCTCTTCAAGATAGCCGAGGCCGCGAAGCTCTTTGGCATTAGGAGCAATCTCTGTTACGAGACCTCGGACCGGGATGGAGAGGAGATCGCCGCCGCCGGTATCCGGGAGAACGCCGATTTCGCCAAATACTGCAATAAGCAGAACGACGACATGATCAAAGCCTTGTTTGGTATGCACGCTCAGATGACCATCAGCGAAAAAACCTTGGACCGCTGCCTTGAGGCCGCCGCAGGCGCCGGGGCAGGGTTTCATATCCATGCCGCCGAAGGCATTGAGGATGTGATAGACGGGATTTCCAAATACGGCCTGCGGGTGATAGAGCGGCTGCACAAATACGGTGTCCTTTCGGAAAAATCCATCGCCGTCCACTGTATTCATATCACCGGAGAAGAGATGGACATGCTCAAGGAAAGCAAGGTTGCGGTGGCGCATAATCCCCAGTCCAACATGGGAAACGCCGTGGGCGTTTCCCCGGTATTAGACATGCTCAAGGCGGGTATACTCGTAGGTTTAGGTACCGACGGCTATACCGCGGACATGACCGAATCTCTCAAAACCGCCGCCATCCTGCACAAACACGCCAAGAGCCTTCCGTCCGTGGCCTGGGCCGAGCCGCATACCATGCTGTTTGAAAACAACAAGCGAATCATGGAACGGTTTATCAAGGGGAAGGTGGGGACGATAAAGCAGGATCACTACGCCGACATCATCATTGTGGATTACAACGGGGCTACTCCGGTAAACGCGGATACGATCAACAGTCATGTTCTTTTTGGCATTACGGGCCGTCATGTTGATACCACTATCATCAACGGGAAGATCATCATGAGGGAACGGGAACTCGTTACTGTTGATGAGGAAGGGCTGCTGGCGAAGTCCAGGGAGCTGGCGCAGAAGTTGTGGGAGCGGATTTAGCGTTTAAGGTATACGATGTTTTGCCGGCCCCGATAAGGGCTTTGCGCAGCATCGCTTCCGCAGGAAGCGCGGCCAGGGCTGGCAAAACGATTTATGGGTTGTTGCCGACGCTTTCTCCCGCAGGGCGGCTGAATAGTTACGATTTTTTTATCTGTTAAATTTATAAGTTGGAAAAGGCATATATTATAATTTTAATGTAACTTTTGTAGATGATGAACATATTTACGTAGGCGATTATTGCATGCCCGCGCCTAATGTAGTTATTGCTTTATCCGGCCATCCTATATTGCCGATATTACGGGAAAATCATTATGTGTATAATTTACCGGTACATATAAGCAGGAATGTATGAATTGGTTCTGGTGTTCAGATACTACCCGGTGTAACAAGAGGAGATAATTTCAAAACTCTGACCATAAAGGCAATAGACTAACTTGCCACGAGTAAGAGGCAGACCGTTATATGATCTGCCTTCATTGCTCATTTTTTTATTCGTTCTTTCAAAAATGAGTCTACAGTCATCCGGTTTACTCCAAAAATACGGCCAATGGCGCTTTTTGATGTATGCTTATCAAGAAGGGCCTGTATTTCTTTTTCATGACCTGAAAGTTTTACATGGGATGATTTTCGGCCAACTGGCCTGCCTAATATAACGCCCTCAGAACGTTTTCTTGCAAGAGCTTCCTTTGTCCGTTGGGATATTAAATCCCGCTCTATCTCGGCAGACAACCCAAAAGCAAAGGCAAGTACTTTTGACTGTATGTTGTCACCAAGTCGATAATTGTCCTTGATCGTCCATACCCGCACACCGTT
>JAIRLK010000310.1 GCA_031259515.1 Treponema sp.
GTGGAGGGGGCCTTTGGGGTTACCAAAGAGGACGGTCAGTTCAGACGGTTTTTTACCCGTGGGAAAGCCGGGGTAAGGGGAGAACTGTTTCTGATATGCTTTGGTTATAATGTAAACAAACTGCATGGCTCTATAGAGCACCAAGATACAACAGGGCCGGTGCGGGACATCGCTGCACCGGTTAAAACAAAAAGCATCCTGACCCAAGCCTGATAAGAGGCGCTGCGTTGGTGTGGGGGATAGCTCTGTCCGTACCCTGGAACAGACCGGGTAAAACAGCGGGCAGGTAGGGGGAACAGACGGACAGCCGCAGAAGTGAACCGAAAAAATAGAAAACAGTCCGTCGATACCTTCAAAAAACAGCCGTTATTGCACTTCTTTTACAGCCCCTTAAAGAAAGAAAACGGTTATTTCTTGGCTTCCGTTGCGGCGTTTGCACCTGCCAGACGGCCTGAAGTAATGGCCCATCCCTGGGCGGCGGCGCCGTAGCCTACATATGCTTTCTTTGCATTAAAGAGTACACCCATAGAATCCTGCCCAACCGCGTAGAGTCCGGGAATCTTCGCCTTATCCTTATCCAAGACCTGCATGTCCTCGTCTATATCCAGACCGCCGCAGGTACCATAATAGTATCCCGCGCCCAGAATAGCGGTATACCCCCCCGCCGTTACGTTATCCTCGGTAACATTGGTCGTATAGAAATTTTTAATTTGGAAATCACTGAAATCTAAAGTGTTACTCTTGTCGTATTCGGAGTCCCTTTCCGTACCCGACACATAGGCATTGTATTGCCTGACAGTTTCTTTCAAATTTGCTGCGGGAACGCCCAGGGCATCCGCCAGGGCTTCCAGGGTTGCCGCCCGTACCACATTACCCCGGCGCTCGCTTACGGTAAGGATATCATCAAGGTCGGGAATGGGAACATCCGGGCCGGGTGGGTTCCCCTGGCCCAGGAACATCGGCGATGAAGTAAATTTCGCACCCTTCGTCTTGATATCCGCAAGAACATCGTTGGAGAAGATGGCCGCATAGTAACCGCCGACCTTCCAGTTTTCAAAGGCAATGCCCCCCATCATCATACTCGCTTCGTTGGAAAAACGCTTTCCCCTCAGGTCCAGGTCATAGTTGGGCATGGCATGTAATCCCACCACCAGGCTGTCCCCCTTCAGCAGGAGGGAACTCGGAACGGTTTTGTAAAGCGTATCCTTGGCAGAATCGGCAAAAAGCGTATCGGAAACGATGTTTTTTACCTGGGCGATATGGACCATAGGCGGCATGGTAATATTATAGGTATTGGCTCCGGCGTCATTTATGGCCATGGTAATACCGTCGCCCTGGTCTGTATGCACCGCTTCCTCCCGCAGATCCGTCCCAAAGTGGGTCATCTTCATATTCCGGCTGCCGATAAAGCCCCCGGTGGCCAAAATCACGGCCTTTCCGTAGACTTCATATATCGTACCGTCGCGGTAGGCGGCTTTTACCCCCGCAACCTTGCCATTGCTCATGATAAGACCCGTAGCCCGCAGTTCCAGCTTGTAGCCGTTCTTTGAATTTTTGGCTTTGGCGTTTTCAATGGCCCTGGTGAACATAGTGGTTTTGTAGAGATCGTCCCCGTCATCGCTGGCGTATCCGGGACCAGGGAAATATGGCGGAGAGGCAGGAGTGTTATCCCACTGCTCATTACCATAGTTGGTAACTATATTGTATTGGGGATAGCCCAAGCCCGTGGGCCGCGCAAAGTGGAAGTTATACTGTTGGGCCAGCCAGGTTACCGTTGCGCCAGATTCGTCTATCAACTGCTTTATCAATGCCCACTTCGGGCCGCCCTGATAAGCCGGCATTTTGGTCGTTACATCGGGTACCGCATATACATTATCTGCATCCGCATAACTTACCGCAGGTATTTCATCGGCAGGCACATCCGCCTCCATATCGGCGTACCATTCTTTAAGAAGGGCATCCCGGTTGGCATAGTCAGCCCCGCCGGTATACAAATTCTTTATATATTCGGAATTTACCGCCATGGGACCGCCCGCCGTCGCGGAATTACCGCCGATTTTCCCGCCCCATTCGATGCCGTATACAATGGCGCCTTCCTCGGCTGCCTTTAGGTACGCACTCATTCCCGCACCGCCCAAACCAACCACGATCACATCATAGCCGGTAAGTTTTACCGTTTTGGAACTTGTAGGAGGCGAAATATACCATTCGTCCGATTTCCCGCCAGCTTCATCAATAGCCGCGGCGACCGCCTGCTTGATGCCGGAAGAACTGAGGGTCGCCCCCGCGATGCTGTCCACCCCTATGGACTGAGCCTCAATGATGCGGGGAACCATGAGGGTCTTAACCGAATCCAGGATAGGGCCGGTTTCCCCATTTGTCCCGATACTAATGTCGATAAGAGTGTTGCTTACAAAGGTTGTTGACACTGTAATGGGGGTAGTAACACTCTTCCCTATACCTTCGGTAATATAGGTACCATCGCTTACCGGGGTCCGCGCCGACTCCGGCGAATCCGTTCCGCTGGGACAAGCGGTAAACCCGAAGATCACAAGGCCCAACAACAGGATGCCAATGCCTGTCGTTGCTTTTTGAAAATGTTTCATACAATCTCCTTCCTGCTTAATTTATTTTTAACCCAACGGGTTAAATGCTTCGAGGATAATCCTTCACGAAAGGAACAGGAACTCTATGCAAGAGGGCGGTTCCGGCGTCATGCTGCGGAACCGCCCCAATATCAATCAACTAAAACGACCATGCCGACGGCGGAACTTCAGCCGCAGCGTTCTTTCCGGCAAAGCGTCCGAATGTGGCGCCTACAGAAAGAGATGTCCCGGAACCGGGATATTCCAGATAGAAAAGATCGCCGTTGGCTGTTTCCCCGGCGGCATAGAGGCCGGGAATGGGTTGGCCCTTGGCGATAGGCGTTTTACTCGTGTCACCAGCCGAAAGAACTTGGGCGCTGGTATTGATCTTCAAACCACCCATGGAGCCGATGGAAGAAGGAACAGCCTTTGTAGCGGTAAAGGGAACCGTCCCTTCCTCGTCCGTTAAATTGGCTGACGGACCCATCATGTTTGAAATTTCCTGTCCCGAGGCAAAAGCGGCCTGTAGCTTTTCAACATCAATGTCAATAAGATTGGCCAAACCGGCTATCGTACTACTTGTATACGCATAGGGTTCAGGATACATGGGGGCGGTGTTGGTAAGGGACCAGAAGCCCAGGGTCCCTCCAGCGGCCTTCCGGGCGTCGAGCATACGGCGGTGTACTACCGCGTAGTCGTCCCGGTGGGTCTCATAGTTGACCGCGGTAAGGGCAGGATGCAATTTGCCGGCGTTATTAGTACCGGCAACGGATGCCGGCAGGTTGTTCAGCACAAGCAAATTGCCTTTATCATCAATAATCGCCGAGTAATAATGGGAAGCCTCGCCAAGGCTGGGATCGATGCCTACCCATCCGATTTTACCACCCTTGAATACCGTATCGGCCCCGACGGCCACACCCATTTTGATCCCCTCTCCCACATTGCCGTGGTTTGACTGGGGAATATCATACATAGAATCGGGGTTGTGCTCTTGCATCAGGCCTTCGCGATCACTGTCGAAGCCGCCGGTAGCGACTACCACCCCGCCTGAAACATTAAAGGTATAGTTAATGGCCTTCGATTCGGCCTTTACCCCGGTTACCCGCCCTGCGCTGTTTTTGATTAACTCCGTAGCCTTGACGCCGGTCATAACGGTAACGCCCGCTTCTGTGGCTTTACCATACAGCATCTGTACAAGACCGTTTCCGCCCGCGGACATCCGCATACGAGCCGCCGAGGAAGTCCCGCTGGACATCGCAAACCCGGTGGGAGTAATTCCCAGAAACTCAAGGGTCTCATAGGAATTGTTCGCAAAAAATTGTACCAAATCCCGGTTGGCATAGCCCTGGGCCCGTTCCATGTAATAATCCGCCAGGGCATCGGCCTCCGCCTGGGAATCATCCAGCGCCGCATACACAACCCCCGCAGAGGTTTTGGTGGTACCGCCTATAATTTCCTGCTTTTCAATAACGATAACCGTCGCATCGGTTCTGTCGGTTTTGGCCTGGTACGCAGCGCTCAAGCCCGCTATACCGCTGCCTATGACCAGGACCCCGGCTTCTACAGTTTTAGTAACCTTGACGGGATCTTTCGGTTTGCTGGTAAAGGCCAAAGACGCCCCGGCTTCCTCCAGGGCCGCTGCAACAGCGGCCTTAAAGCCCACGCTGGTAACCGTGGCCCCGCTGATACTGTCTACACCGGTTGACTGAGCCTCAAGAATCTTGTCCCTCAAAAGAGGTACCGCCGCGCCACCCAGCCCGGCGCTGTCGTTAAGACCGTCCCAGGTTATGTTGGTAATTTGGGTT
>JAIRLK010000345.1 GCA_031259515.1 Treponema sp.
TCCCCTTTTACATTAATAAGTCCAGAACATTACCGGCGTTCTTTACATCGGGCTTACAGCCGTTATACGTGTATTCCGCGTAAAATGTTTGGTGGGAACATTCCGTATTATTACCGGCATACCGCTTTTTACCGTTTGAAGTGCCGTATAGTCGGACATCCCCGCTCCCGCAAAACGGACATTTTAATGCTACTGTTACCATTGCTTTCCTCTCCTGAAGGTTTTCGTACAGTATATCCTCTTTTACAATAATAAGTCCAGAACATTACCCCTGATTTGGGCTGGGTTTTGGTTTTGAGGAACTGATCCCTTCTCGGCTAGATTAATTTTGAGGCAATGCGAGGGGGAGACTTCCCGTTCCTTACGTGGTATCATGCCCCATGGCTCGGAACTTCACGTATACCGCCTTAGTCCTCCGGGCCCGGCCTTCGGGGGAATCCAACCGGGAAATCACGTTCCTTACCGCCGAGGAGGGGCTGATCCGGGCCACGGTCTTCGGCGGGCCTAAGAGCAAGCTCCGCGCCCACGCCGCCCTCTACCACGGGGGCAAGCTGTGGATCTACCGGGACCCGGTGAAGGGGTTCATGAAGGTAACGGATTTTGACGTCCAGGAGTGGAGGCCGGGCATACGGGAGCTTTACGAGCGGACCCTGGCGGCTTCGGCGGTGGCGGACACGGTTCTGGCGGCCCAGGGCGGCGGCGGCGGATGGGAGGATGCCCTCGCACTGACCGAAAGTGCCCTGGACGCTCTGGACAAGGCGGACGAGGCCGCTTGCCGGCGGGCGGCCATCCGGTTCCTGTGGAACTGGGCGGAGATCCTGGGCCAACGGCCCGGCCTTGACCGGTGCGGGGTGTGCGCTTGTGAACCGCGGGGGGATGGGTTACTATGGTATTCACTGCGGGACGGGACTGCGGTTTGCCCGTCCTGCGCGGCCCTGCCCGCCGGGTATATCCCGCGGGATGGAACCTGGGAAACAGCCGGGTATCTGCCGGTGGGGCCCGGCGTCAGGCGGTGGCTCGCGGCGGTCCGGGGGCGGGATCCGGCCCTGACGGAACGGTTCACCCTGGACAAGGCGTCGGAGCGGGAGGCGAAGGCCCTGGTTACGGCGATCCTGGCCGGGGCCCTGGGGAAGCGGCTTTCGACCTGGGAGTTTTAACGGCGGAGGAAGTATGAGAGCGGTTGACATCATCATGAATAAACGGGCCGGGAAGGAGCTTTCCCGGAAAGAGATTGAGTTTTTAATCGGCGGGTATGTTGCCGGGGAGATTCCCGATTACCAGGTGTCGGCCTGGGCAATGGCGGTGTTCTTTCAGGGGATGGGCGCGGCGGAAACGGCGGCCCTGACCGAGGTAATGCTGCGGTCCGGGACGGTGATCGATCTTTCCGGAATAGCCGGGCCCTTCGTGGACAAACACTCCACAGGGGGCGTCGGGGATAAGACAAGCCTTATTCTTGCTCCTCTGGCGGCGTCCCTGGGGATACGGGATCCCATGATGTCGGGACGGGCCCTGGGGCATACCGGGGGAACCTTGGACAAGCTGGAGGCGATTCCGGGCTACAGGACAGACCTTTCGGCGGAACGGTTCCGGGAGATCATCGGGAAAGACGGGTTTGCCATGACGGGGCAGACCCGTGACATCGTGCCGGCGGACCGGTTGCTTTACGCCCTGCGGGACGTAACCGGGACGGTGGAGTCCATACCCCTCATCACGGCGAGCATCCTGTCGAAAAAGGTTGCCGAAGGTGCGGATGCCCTGGTGCTGGATGTGAAGTACGGGTCCGGGGCCTTCATGAAGCGGAGCGAGGACGGGGAGAAGCTGGCCCGATCCCTGGTGGATACCGGCGCGGCTATGGGGAAACGGATCATCGCCCTCCTCACGAACATGGATGAGCCGCTGGGAACCATGGTGGGGAACTTCCTTGAAGTAGAAGAGTGTTTGGACTGCCTTGAAGGGAAGGGAGTACGGGAAGGATCGGCGGATCTGATGGAAGTTACCCTGGAACTGGCGACCCGGATGGCGATCCTAGGGGGCAAGGCGGCAAGTCCGGAAGAGGGCCGGCTGCTTTGCGAGGAGCGCCTGGCGGGAGGAGAACCCTTGCGGCGCTTCCTGGACAATGTGAAAAGCCAGGGAGGGGATGTGGAAAAGTTGCTGGAACTCCGGGGCGCGTACCGGTCCCCGGTTCAGGGGGAAGTCAGGGCCGCTTCTTCCGGGTACATCAGCCGGATAGACGCCTGGAAGGTGGGCTGTGCCGGGATACAGCTTGGCGTGGGACGGAACCGGACGGAAGACGAGGTGAGCCCCACAGCGGGGGTACAGCTCCACAAAAAGCGGGGAAGCCCGGTTAGGGCGGGGGAACTGGTCATGAGCGTGTGGTCCCGGGACCAGGCGGGACTTGAGGCGGCTTTGCCCCGGCTTGAGGAGGCGGTTGAATATAGTGAAACGGCGCCCCCTGAACGAAAACTCATTCTAAAAGAAATCGTACCGGAAAAGATACGGTAACCTGAGCGACGGAGGCGCAGGGCATGATTTGGGACAAAAAAGATATTTCCCAGGAGACGGTAAAGAGCATCGCGGCCAGGTATGACTGCGATTTCCTCACCGCGTCCATCCTGGTACGCCGGGAGCTTACCGAAGGAGAGGAGATACGGTATTTCCTGGAGGATGATCCTCGGTATCTGCGGAATCCTTTTGAGCTTCCGGATATGGAAGACGCGGTGGACCGCATCCTGGCGGCTAGGGAAGAGGGGGAAAAGGTTCTGGTTTTTGGGGACCGGGACGCGGATGGGATCACCGGGACGGCCCTTCTTACCGGGTATCTTCGCGGCCTTGGGCTGGACGTACGCTGGCAGCTTCCCGTGGGGGACGATCCCTATGGCCTTTCAATACAGGCGGTGGAAGAATTCGCCCAGGCTTCCGGGAGTCTCATCATTACCGTTGACTGCGGCATATCCTGCACAGCCGAGGTGGAAAGGGCCAATGAACTGGGGATAGACGTGATCGTTACGGATCACCACGCCCCGAGGGATATCGCGCCGGACGCGCTGGTCATCGTGAATCCCAAGTTGGAGAAATCCGCCTACGGGTTCCAGGATTTGGCCGGCTGCGCCGTGGCGTATAAACTTGTCTCCGCCCTCAGGTTTGCCGTAAAAAGCGATACCTACGGCCACTCAATCTGCTTGCTCAATGTCCGGCCTTCCAACGATGCCTATGTCGTCGAGGCGGCTAAACTGCGGAACCTGGTGGTGGTAAAGCGCCTGACGGAAACGGTGATCCCCGGCATGGTGAGCATAATGGAAACCAGGCTGCCCGCCTTCCTGGAGGGGCAGCAAATCTTTGCCTGGGACGCGCCGCTTCAGAAAAAGATGCTGGCGAAGATGTTCGGGACTAGCGTAGAGGTCTACATGCTCGATATGGCGGTGGAAATAGGAAAGGAGGTTCCCCAAACCGCAGGCAAGAGTCTTCTGAGGATACGGGAGATCTCCAAACTCGCCAAATATTCAGACAAAGGGACGGAAGAACTGGACGTATTCATCAACCTGTTTACTACCTTCATTAGGCGGCGGGAAAAGCTCTTTACCGACGAGGACCGGGCGGACCTTCAGCTTGCGGCCCTGGGGACCATCGCGGATATTATGCCCCTGCGGGACGAGAACCGCATCCTCGTCCGGTCCGGCGTAACGTCCCTGCAGGAAAAGTCCCGTCCGGGGATTCATGATCTGCTCTTCAAGCTGGGCCTCGCGGGGCGGCGTTTCGGCGCTATGGAAATTTCCTGGCAGCTCTGCCCGGTCATCAACGCCGCAGGGCGCATGGGCAGCCCGGAAAAGGCTGTGGCCCTTCTGCTTTCGGAAGACCCCAAAGAACGGAATAAGCTGGCGGACGAGATCATCGCCATGAACGACGAACGAAAGAAACTGAGCGGGGATATGTGGGCCGTTGTGGAACCCCGTGCAGCGGACAGTCTTGCCGAATTCGATGGAAAGCTGGTCCTGGCCTATGGTGAAGACATAGTCCGGGGGGCTGCGGGGCTCATGGCAAACCGCATGTCAGGCGCCTTTAAGGTACCCGCCGTGGTCGTTTCGTTCAGCGAAAAGATCGCTACCGGGTCCCTCCGCTCGGCCCGGGATTTCAACGTCCGGTCCCTCATGGAGTCCTGTGCGGACCTCTGCATAGACTGGGGCGGTCATAATTTTGCCGCGGGATTTAGTCTGGACCGGTCAAACTGGGACGCTTTCCTGGAACGCCTTAAAAATATGGCCCGGATCATAGAGTTAAAGGATGAAACGGATGAGGAAACCGTCTCGGTGGACGCGGAACTTCCCCCGCCATACCTGACCCCGGACATCCTCAAACTGGTGGATCGTTTTGAGCCTTACGGCGAACAGAACGATCGGCTTGTCTTCATGACCCGGGGCGTCAGGGTAGCGGATATTAACTTCATAGGAAAACCTGAAGCCAAGCACGTCAAACTTACCCTGGACACGGGGAAACACAAGTGGCCCGCAGTGTACTGGCAGGCCGCCGGCAAGGTAAAGCGGGAGTTTGACCTGGAGGACAGAGTGGACCTGGTATATACGGTGGAGCGGAACTGGTTCAACGGGACCGAGACCGCCCAGCTTAAAATCATCGATTTACAGCGTTCAGACTTACGGCATTCCGACGGAAAGCCGGCCTG
Source organism: Treponema sp. (assembly GCA_031259515.1). Taxonomy (GTDB): domain Bacteria; phylum Spirochaetota; class Spirochaetia; order Treponematales; family Breznakiellaceae; genus JAIRLK01. The sequence continues at coordinate 4,676 of JAIRLK010000345.1, forward strand.
ATATGCCCTTTTGTCCCGGCCTTCTCCGTTTTTTGGCGGGAAAAAAAGCCAAGCCCTTCATCGTTCTGGTCCTGTGCCTGGTTGTTACGGGCCTGTGGCTGTCCGCCGGCTTCCTTTTTGCCGGCGGACGGCGGGACACGGTGGAGGAGGCCGCCGGGGAAGAAGCCCCCGCCATCTCCGCCGAACCGGAACCGGCTGCGCTGGAGGAAGCCGCGCCGCTCCAGGAGCGGGGCCTTCTCCGTATGGTGGCTTTGCCCGGCTCCCTCCGGCCCGGGGAGCCGGTAACCATAGGACTGCTCTTTCCCCCGGATACCGGCGGGGAGGCAAGCCCTCCTATCTACGCGGTCCTGGTCAATGCTCAGGGACGCCGCCTAAGCCGCGCCGCCTTCTTCGTCCTTCCCGGCGGACCGCCTGGCCCGGCCGGGGCTGAGGTACGGGCGGCGGTGCTTGCCGTTCCCTCAACCTTTCGTCCGGGAAAGGCGTTTATCAGAACAGACCCGCATATAGAGGGCTTAGAGGACATCCCCCTTACCGTAGTGGACCGGGATTTTGTTTTTGAAACAATTGATTTAAATGAGGAAAATACCGATCTGCGGACCAGGGAAGACGTTCAAAAAATGGCGGAGGCGGAACAGCTTTGGGCCCTCCTGCGCCGTCCGGGGGATAAGGTCTACGCCAGGGAAGCTTTTGAAGCGCCGGTTAGTTCCCCCAGGCGGACCAGTTTTTTCGGGGACCGCCGGGTCTACCGGTACATAGACGGCTCCGTGGACACGGCCATCCACGCCGGCATAGACTACGGAGTCCCACGGGGGACTCAGGTCCATGCCTGCGCCCCGGGAAAAGTAGTCCTGGCCCGGTCCCGTATCGTTACGGGGAATTCGGTCATCATCGAACACTTCCCCGGCGTTTATTCCCTCTATTATCACCTGGATACCATAGCCGTTGCCGAAGGCAATCTGGTTGAAAAGGGCGGCCTGCTGGGCGAATCGGGCGCTACCGGCCTTGCCACCGGTCCCCACCTCCATTGGGAAATCCGGGCGGCTGGGGAAAACGCGGACCCTGACGCCTTCATAGAACGATCCGTCCTTGACAAAACGGCGATTTTGAGTAAGCTGGTTGAATAGGCCTTATTATAACGGTTTTATAAACACAAGGTTACTATACTATTTTGACCGGCGGGAAGGGAGGTGAGTTATTTGGCGCATATCATTGTTGATGAAAATGAGATTCTGGAAAAGGCTATCAAACGGTTTAAACGGATGGTAGAAAAAGAAGGCATCATCCGTGAATATAAAAAACGTGAATACTATGAGAAACCTTCCACAATTCTGAACCGGAAAAAGAAAGCAATCCAACGGAAACTGATGAAAAAATCCCGAAGGGGAAAATCCGGCTATTAATTTAGCGTGAAACGGGGAAGGCGGCTGCCCATTAGGTGAGTAGCCGCGTCCTTGGGGCAAAGCCCCGCAAACCGGCCCGCTCTATAATTCTTTGATCTGCGTTTCGGTAAGTCCTGTCCGGGCTTCACGTTTGGCGTATCTAATATACGGTGCGGCAGCGCAAGGAGTAGACCGTTTTCCTTATGGTATGATATAATTTTATAGATGAGGTTGTTCCAAAACTTCAGTTTTTGGAACAACCTCATCTATTTATCTTTGATACAAAAGAGCATAGTATGAAGCAATATAAGAAAATTATCGTCTTTCTTGGGGTTTTGGCGCTTGCCGCCGCCCCGTCGTTTGCCCAGCAAATTCCCGGCCTTGAGAAAATAAAGGGGAATTTAGACGAACTGGCCGGGGACTTTGCCCGGGGCCTTGCCTTTAATTCAGGCCTGGGGCTTTGGTCCGACGCCTATATCGGCAGCATCGTTGCCGCCCCGCCCCACTTCGGCGTTGGCATCGACGCTGGTGTTACCACTATCAAGTCCACGGCCTTCAAGGACCTTCTAAGCGATCTTGGAGAATCCGATTCATCGCTCACCGGTTTGCTTGACGGTCTGGGATTGCCCCTCCCGGCGGCGCTGGTATCGGCCAGGGTTGGGGGGCTGATCCTTCCGTTTGACGTGGGTATCAAGGGGATGTACCTTCCTTCCATCTCCATAGGGGAGATACGTTTCAACTATGCCTTTTTTGGCCTGGATGTCCGTTATGCCCTGATTAAGGACAGGGGAGTTCTGCCGGCGGTTTCCATCGGCCTGGGCTATACCTATGTGGGCGGCGGCCTTGGACTTCCTATAGGGCAGGATCAAAACATTAATTTTAACAGCCAAACGGTAACATTTAAACAGCCTGAACTCAATATTTCCTGGGGAAACAGTAGCCTGGATCTTAAAGCCCAGGTTTCCAAGAAACTCCTCATCATTACCCCCTTCCTGGGAATCGGCGCCAGTTACGGCTTCTCTAAAGTAGGATTTGGGGTGAAGAGTGAGGTCCAAGCCGATGAAGACTTAAAAAAAATTGCAGAACAATTCGGCTTCGACCTGGACAGCCAGGGGATAACGTCAACGATCAAGGGAAAAGGCTTCAGTATCAGGATCTATGGCGGCACGTCCTTTGACATCGCCTTCATCCGCCTGAATCTGGGGGTCCTCTACAGTCCCATCGGTAATAACTTCGGGGCGGACTTCGGCATACGCTTCCAACTCTGAAAAAACGCCGTACCGGAGAAAAACCGGCCCTTACGATCCTTGCCCCGAATGTCCTGACCGGTAAAGATCTTCCGCATACTCCGCCTCCGCCGTGAAGCCGCCTGCCCGGAATATTTCCGCAGCCCGGTGATACGCCGGCGCGGACTGATCCCGCTTGCCCGCCTTGACATAAACATCCCCTATTGCGAGCCAGTCCTGGCCCAGGGCGTAACCGTTTTCCGCCCGCCGGTCAAAGCTCAGGGCTTCCTGTAGGGCGGCCAGGGCGTCGTCATACTGACCAGCCACGGAAAAGACCGACGCGATAAGGTACCAGTCATAGGCCGCCTGCTCCAAATACCGCTCTTTGTCGTGAATGGCCAACGCCTTTCTCAGGGCGTCTTCCGCTTCCCGGTAACGGCCCAGCTCTTTTTCCGCCAGGCCTATGACTATCCAGCCCAGGGCGGCGGAAAGCGGGTCCGTCTTGACCGCCCCTATTTCCGCTTGAACCCGTAAGCGGATATCTGCGATAGTTTCGTCCGGCATAAGGCCGCGGCTAAGGCTGTTCGCCGGGATAATGAGGGACAGCAGATCCCTTCGGGCGCGGTAAATACGGCTGATTGCAGCCATCTCCGCGTCCCCGCCGGCTTCCGCTTCTTCCCAGGCGGCCCGCCAGACCTCGTCCGCCTCGTCCCGGCGGCCCAGGAAGAACAGGCTGTTCCCCATGGACAGCCCCGTCCTGATGCGCAGGGCCGGATCGTCAACGGAGATCGCCAGACGCCGGGCCTCGGACGCTAGGGAAAGGGCCAGGGCGTAATTCCCCCGGTCCGCTTCCCGGTTGGCCTGTTCCAGTTGAACCGCCGCCGCGTCCCGCGCCAGGCTCGTCTGTGCAGGCTGCTTAGGCGCGGAAGAACAGGCCGAAAAGACGCAGGGCAAAAGGGCAAGAAGAAAAACAAACAGGCTGCCGGTAAATCGTGTATCTTTCACTGCTCATTCCTCCCGTTAAATTCAGCTTAAAACCGTATGTCCCGGAAACTTGAGCCGTCCGTTTTGGTCTGGCCGTGAGGCGGGATGCCGCGCCTGAGCAAGGGGTTGTTGGTTAGGGCGACCAGCACATCCTGGGCGGTCCGCAGGGCCTTCTGGAGTTCCAGGATCAAGGCGGCGATTTGGGGAAGCTGGGCCGGGATAAAATCGCTGGTCCGCTCCAGGTTACGCAGGGTACCGGCCAGGGCCTTGATGGAGGCTTCCAGGCTGGCGTACACTTCCCCTTCGCCGTCCAGGGCCAAGGCCACCGCGCCCTCCGGGGCGGAGAGCATCCCGGAAACATCCTGGAGGTTCCCGATTATGGGCCTGATGTCCGCCAAGATGCCGTCAAGGGAACCCAGGAGGTCTTCGGCCATGCCCGGCACTCTGGACGCCGCGTCTTCCACCGTCCCCAGGGTTTCCCCGGCGGCGTTTATGGCGTTTTCGGCCCCCCTCAAGGCCCGGCCCAGGGCGGTTTCATCGGTTCCGTTAAAGGCGGCCTCTACCTGGGCTGCCACGTTGTTGATGTTTTCCAGCACGGCGTTGGCCCGGCTGACCAGAATGGTAATGCTGTCATCCTGACGGGGCGCGGCGGCGAGGCCCCGGCTAATCAGGGCCCGGCCTTCCGGCGACCGGGAATTGGGAATCACCGTCCCCTCCGCAAGGGGACCTTCGCCTAATCCCGCGTAAAAAAGGAACTGGTTTCCCAGTCCTATAGGGTTTACCACGAGTTCCACCAGTGAGCCTTCCCTGACCCGGTCCGCGTAGATGTCGAAGATGCTGATCTCCGCCTCTACCCGGTCATCCCCGGTCAACCGTATGGCCTTAACGTTTCCTATGGTAAATCCCTTATACTGAACCGGCATGTTGCGGCTGAGCCCCACAGCGCTGTCAAAATAGGCGAGATACCGGAAATCCCGGGCAAACAACCGCTGCTGTCTGCCGAGAAAAAAAATGACCGTCATCAGGACCGCCAGGGCGATGATGGAGAGGATCCCCACTATCTGATCGGCAAAGCGTATTCTGAACCGCATAGACCTAATTCCCTTCCGCTCATCTCCGCCAAATCCTGATCGCCGGCTATCTCCCCGCCCTCAAGTCGGCGGACAATTTGTCCTTTGGCGATCATGATAACACAATCCGCCAAACGCTGTATCAGCGGGAAGTTATGACTGACGAAAATAATAGTCTTTCCCTCGTCCTTAAAACGCCGGACTATGCCAATAAGCCGCTGGGCGGCGGAGTCGTCCAGTGATTCGGTCCACTCGTCCAGGAAAAGAAGCTCCGGACAGCAGAGCATGGCCCGTGCAAAGGCGATGAGCTTCTGCTCTCCCATGGAGAGCATGGCCGGACGAACCTCCAGATCCCGGCGGTATCCCACCAGTTCCATCGCCTCCCGTATCCGCTCCCGCCGCTTCCCGCTTCCCATATCGGGAAAATGAACCCGCAGGGGAAGCTCCAGGATCTGATTCAGGTTCTGGTTCGCCCAGAGCGCCGAATCCTGAAAGACCACCGCCGCTTCCCGGCGAAAGGCCAGGTTCTGGAGACGGTTCATTGAATCAATGTTTTTCCCCCGGTAGAACACATTCCCGCCGGAAGGGACCAGGATCCCGGCGGCCAGTTTGAGGGCTGTACTCTTCCCGCCCCCAGAGGGGCCCGCCAGGGCGACGGTCTTCCCTTGCTCGACCCTCAGAGAAACTTTTCCGACTATCCTTTCGCCCTGGGCGGAAAAAGATACGTCTTTCATCTCAATTATCGGCTCCGCCATGCTTCCCCGTTTCCCGCCTAGTTCACGGCGGTATAGTAAAGGCAGGAAAGCAAAATATTCACCAGGACGCACCAGGCAAGGGAGGATCCCACCGCTTTAAGTCCCGCCACGGGAATCTCCGTACTGGCCCGCTCCACGGAGAACCCACTGGTAATAGCTACAACGGCTACGATCATTCCAAAGGTAATACTCTTCACAATTGATATAACTATATCCGAAATACCCAAACTCTGTAACAGGTTATCAAAATAAACCCCCGGCGGCAGGGGGTTGAAGAGCTGGGCCACCACAAAGGACGCGCCCAGGCCGAATAGGGAGAAGTAGATGTTGAGGAGGAAGAGGGAAATGGTAACTCCCAGGAACCGGGGAACCGCCAAATGTTCGATGGGGTCAACGCCGATGGAAATATAGGCTTCCACCTCGTGAGAAACGACCATCCCGGCCAGTTCCGTGGCAATGGCGGTAGCTGACCGGGCGATGACGATAATGGCCGTTAAAAGAGGCCCGGCCTCCCTCATGATGACGGTTATGAGCACGGGGTAACTGTACCGTTCCTGGGAAATTTTCGCCAAAAAGGGCATAGTCATGGCGTTTATGGCGACTCCTATTCCCAAAGCCAGAAGCGAGGTAATCCCCAGGGCTTCCACAAAGGTAAAAAGGATCTGCATGACGAATATCTTAAAGGAGGCGCGGCCTCGGACCATAAAAGCCCCCACGCCTCTCAGGGTTCGTATAAAAAAACCCAGGGTGTAAGGAATTTCCATGAGGGCCGCCGCCTTGATATTCATACCGTAACTATATCATAGGACAGGAGTAATTTTTCAATAGAGGTTTTCCCAAAACTTCAATTTTGGGACAGCAATCTTTAAAAAACGCAGTTTTGCAAGGCTTTAGCCTGAAAAACTGCAAGAGCCTGGGCCAAAACCGTGCGCGGTAGCGCACAGTCAATTAGTTTTGGAACAGGCTCATGAGTTCCCGGTATTTGGCGGCCAGGGCCTTGGCCTTCTTCACCGCGAGGCCGCAATAGGCCTCGGGCCGTTCAAAGAAGGCGAGGACGGAAGAGCCCCCGGCCTCCCCGTCTTTGGGGATCAGGCCCAGGCCGGCCATCTGTTTCCCTATTTTGTCCAGAAGCTCCGGTTCCCCCGCCAGGGAGGCGGCAAAGCTGAGGCCCTCCTGTTCCGCCCGCAGGGTGAGCTTCCGGATCAGTTCGTGGGCGGCGGAGACGCCGCTCTCCGCAAGGAGGATATAGGCGCTTTCCGCAAGGATGCCCCC
>JAIRLK010000402.1 GCA_031259515.1 Treponema sp.
CGCTGAACTTGCCGAATTTGAGGTGATCTTATAAGGTGTAACCACAAGCCCCAGAAGGAAAAGATGGGCACGCGGAAAGGGAGATTGCGACTTAAAGCGAAGACGGGGCTTTCTCTGTCCGTCCTGCTCGGCTTCGCCGGGATACCGGAGAGGACCTGGAGGGAATGGCAGGAACGGAAGGGCCTTGAAACCAGACACAACAGCAACATACCGCGGGGATAGTACCTTACACCCGAAGGAGAGGAGGCCATCGTGAACTACTGCCGCCTCAACTGCGCCCTTCATCCTGAGAAAGGCTACCGGACGCTTTGTTGTGAGATGGTGGATAAAAACATAGCCTGTGTGAACGGGAGCAGCGTGTATAAGGTCATAAACAGACATAAATTGGCCAAAAAGTGGGACCAGATAGTCGAACAGGCGGAAGGCGGCTTCATCCAACCCAAGGCCGTCCACGAGCAATGGCGCACCGATTTTTCGTACATCAAGATACGCGCTCGTTTTATTATTTCGTCAGCATCCTTGACGGCTACAGCCGGCGCATACTGAACTGGCGGCTGTGCGACACGATGGAGGGCATAAACGCAGAAGGGATTCACGGCTTGCCGAGCGCAGGGAAAAACTGCATACTGCCTCGGCCCCTCTATGCTCCCGCCCTCCAGGGTAAATGTGCCGCCGTCCATCTGGACAAGATTGCCGGGGATTTTGCCCCGCATAATCCCCGGCAATTCGCGGTTTGTTTTGTTCGTTTAGCCCGTCGAGGCGGGATCATAGATCTTCCCGCTGGCCGCCGGAGCATGGCTGCGTCCTATAAAAAGAAGCGCCATCAGCGTGATGATGTAGGGTATCATGTTCAAAAGATGAACGGACACGGAGAAGCCGAATTTAGGATTCCCCAGGGCAAGGGCCAGGGACTTGCAGAATCCGAAAAGAAAGCAGGCCAGTACGGTGTTTTTCGGCTTGAACTTGCCGAAGATGACCGCAGCGATGGCGATAAAACCCTGGCCCGATATGATTGACGGAAAGAAGTAGGATACCGTAGACAGGGGGATAATCGCGCCGCCCAAGGCCGCCAGTATGCCGGAAAGGAGTACGCAAAAGTAGCGGACTTTGAAGACGCTGATTCCCAGGGTAGCCGCCGCACGGGGATGTTCTCCCACCGCCCGGATTCGCAGGCCGTAGCGGGTCTTAAAAAGCAGGAACCAAATTCCCACCGCCAGAATCAGGCACGCGTAGACCGACAGGTAGTTCTTGAACATATAGTTAAAGAAGGAATCGGCGGGAAAGATGTTCCCCAGCACCACCGGCAGCTTGTCCGAAAGATCCACCGGGCGAGTCTGGGTGGCTCCCGAAAAAATCGCCTTGCAGAAATAGATGGATGCTCCTGGAGCCAGAAGGTTGATGGCAATCCCGGAAATTGTCTGGTCCGCCTTGAAGGTGATGGAAGCCAGAGCGTGAAGAAGCCCGAAAAAAGCCCCCGCCAGGACGCCGGCAAAAAGCCCAATCCAGAGATTGCCGGTAAGGACCGAAACTGCGGCGCAGGAAAAAGCGCCTATGGTCATCTGCCCTTCTATGCCGATATTCACCACCCCGGAAGTTTCGCTCATGATGCTGCCCAGGCCGGCAATGATGAGCGGGGCGGCGTAGGTTAAGGTTGAGCTGATAAGCAGACCTATGTCAGATGCGCTGAACATCATAGGGGCCTCCCTTCTTTTTTAGCCGTGAAAAATTTTACCAGGGCCCGGAACGCGCCCATGATGGCTATGGAATAGATGATGACGCCGACAACGACGTTTACCAGTTCGCTGGGCGCGCCGATGATGTTAAGGCGGCTGCCTCCGTACTTCATGCCCCCGTAGAAAAGGCCCGCAAACAACGCGCCTATGGGGTTGATGCCCCCTATCATGGAGACCGAAATCCCGTCAAAGCCGTAGCCTTCCTGGGCCGCAAGCTGGGTAACGCGGCCCACAACCCCCAGTACCTGGACTGCCCCGCCAAGACCGGCAAGTAACCCGGAGATGCTCATGCTCGCCACGATGGACCGCGCCACCGGGATCCCACCGTATTCGGCTGCATAACGGTTAAAACCCACCGCCCGAAGCCGGTAACCCATGGTGGTCTTGTTCAAGATAATCCAGATGATGATGACTGCGGCCAGGGCCAAGAGCATACCCCAGTGAACCCGGACCATCCCCAGAGTATCCCGTAACGCCTAGGAATTGATGCGGGAAGTTTCGGCTATGTCCACCGAGGAGGTGGAATTGGGCTTCTTGAAGGCAGGGGACATGACAAGGAAGTTGGACAGGTAGAAGGCTATCCAGTTCAGCATGATGGTAACAATAACCTCGTGTATGCCCTTAAACGCTTTGAGAAAACCGGCAATGCCGCCGAGGAAAGCGCCGACCAGGCCCCCGATCAGAACGGACAGGACCGCGTGAATCCCTGCGGGCAGGGGGAGGAGTACGCTCACCGCCAGGGCCCCCATGCTTCCGGCAATGTACTGGCCTTCGGCGCCTATGTTGAAAAGGCCGGTTTTGAAGGCGAAGGTTACCGAAAGGCCCGTAAAGATGATGGGCGTGGCGTACTGCACCATATACATCATGTTCCTGGCGGACCCGAAAATCCCGGTAAACAAGGTCCCGTAGGCTTCCAAGGGGTTAAACCCTGTGATAAGGAGGATCACGGAACCCGCCAAAAGGCCGATGAAGATGGCCAGCAGGGTGTAAAGGAACGTCTCGTTCCAGATAATACGGCCCAGACGCCGCCTGAGCAGCATATCTTCCCAAATGATAAGGCCAGAGCGTTGCCGGGGTGATTTTTGATCCGATGAATCAGGACGCCGCATTTTGAACACCTCCCGCCATCATAAGCCCCAAGGCCGCCTGGTCCACGCCGTCCCCAGGCACACTGCCCACGATCCGGCCCCGGAACATAACGTCGATGCGGTCCGACAGCTTTATAATCTCGCTTAATTCAAAGGACACCAAGAGCACCGCTTTGCCCGCGTCCCGCTGCCCTACAATATACCGGTGTACGTATTCAATAGCCCCCACATCAAGCCCCCGTGTGGGATTCACGCAGATAAGGAGGTCCTTGTCGTTGGTCACTTCCCGTGCGATGATAACCTTCTGCTGATTGCCCCCGGAAAGACTGGACACCTTGCTCCCCACGCAGTCCCGGGGCCGAACGTCGAATTTTTCGATGAGCGACCGGGCGTGAGCCACGATAGTGTTCTTCTTCAAAAAGCCCCGTTTGGAGAACTGCCTTTCCTGCGCGTTTTGAAGTACCATGTTCTCCGCTACAGAAAAATCCATCACCAGGCCGTGCTTCTGCCGGTCTTCGGGGATAGAAGAAAGGCCGGTCTCGAAGATCATCCGGGGCGTTTTGTTGAAGATGTCCTTTCCCAGAAGGGTAATGGCCCCGGATTCGGCCTTCTGAAGCCCGGTCAGGGCGGCCACAAACTCGGACTGGCCGTTGCCGTCAACACCTGCTATGCCCACGATTTCTCCGGAGCGGACCGCAAGGTTGAGGCCGTTCACCGCCGGGTGATTCTGGTAGTTGCGAACCACGAGGTTCTCCACGTTCAGAACCACCGCATCTGGCTCCATCGCCTTCTTTTCTATCGAAAAGTCCACCGCCCGGCCCACCATCATGGCGGCCAAGTCTTCCTCGCTCACCTCCGATACCTTCACCGTATCAATAGTTTTACCCGCCCGGATGATGGTACACATATCGGCCATATTCTTGATTTCCGCCAGCTTGTGGGTGATGATGATGACCGTCTTTCCCTCGCTTATCAGGTTCCGGGTGATAAGGCCCAGCTCGTCTATCTCCTGCGGAGTAAGGGATGCCGTCGGTTCGTCCAGAATCAGGATATCCGCCCCCCGGTACAGCACCTTGAGAATCTCGACCCGTTGCTGCATCCCCACGGATATATCCTCAATTTTGGCGTCCGGGTCCACTTTAAGATCATAGCGGTCACTTAGAGCCTGCACGTCCGCCCTGGCCTTCCCGGTGTTGATGACGCCGAACCTCCGCAACGGTTCCATGCCCAGCACGATGTTTTCGGTTACGGTAAAAGGAGGAACCAGCATGAAATGCTGATGCACCATGCCTATGCCGTATTCAATCGCCCGGGAAGGCGAATCAATGGCTGCCTTTTGGCCCTTAATGTAAATCTCCCCGGAAGTTGGCTGGAGCAGCCCGTAAAGCACATTCATCAGGGTGCTCTTGCCGGCGCCGTTTTCGCCAAGCAGGGCGTGAACCGACTGCCGGACTACTTTAAGACATATATTGTCATTGGCCTTAAAAGACCCGAACATCATGGTGATGTTCCGCATATCGACCGCATAGGGCGGATCCGCCGCCGTTCCGGTATTGATACCAAGGTTACTCATCAGGACTCCTTCAAACCCCCGGCCCCTCTTAGGCGAGGTCATCCTTCTATCCCATAATCATCATTGCCGGATCACCCCACGGAAGCGGCAAGAAAGATTTTTTCTTAATAAAAAGAATATAGTTGAGGCTGTTCCAAAAACTGAAGTTTTGGAACAGCCTCAACTATAAAAGAGCCTACGGGACAGTATCCCGCAAACTCTTCAAAACAGAAAGCGCCGCCGGTTAGTTCACTCCGGGCATAGTGTATTTGCCGGGGAACTGGGCGTTTATCTCGGCGGCGGTGGCCGGAACCTTAATTTCTCCGGCGATGATCTTCTCCTTGACCGCCTCGACTTCGGCGATGACATCCTGGGGAATGTGGTTCCCGGTGGTGGCATAGCCTACGCCGCTGTTCTTCAGGTTGTAGCGCAGGGTACTGCCGCCCTTGAAGGTCCCGTTCCTCATCATTTCGGACACATCGTACAGGGCGTTATCCACCCGTTTTAGAGCGCTGGTCAGGACATTGTCCGGGGCAATGTAGTTCTGGTCCATATCGACGCCTATAGCCCACTTGTTCTGCTCCCGTGCCGCTTCGATGACCCCCGCGCCGGTGCCTCCCGCCGCCTGGTAGATGATGTCGGCGCCGTCGGCAAAATACTGGTTGGCGATGGCCTTGCCGGCAGCGGGATCGCTGAAAGAACCGGAATACTGGCCCATGATCTGAATGTCAGGATTGGCGGTCAACACGCCGGCATAATACCCCACCGCGAAATTCTCCATGGAGGGAGACGCGATGCCGTTGACATGGCCGACCTTTCCGGTCTTCGTAACCTTTCCGGCAATATAGCCCACGAGGAAAGAACATTCCTCGGCGGCAAACACTACGCCGGTAACGTTGTTGTTTGGCACCTGATCGGGACTGTACTCAAAGTCCACGATGGCAAACTGATTGTTGGGGTAGTCTTTGCCGGCCTGAGCTATGGCATCTCCCAACATGAAACCGACCCCCCAGATAAGACTGTAGCCCTCGTCCACAAAGGTATTGAAATTCGGGGCATAGTTGCTTTCGTCCCTGGATTCGATATAGCGTACATTGACCCCCGTATCCTGCCCGAACCGCTGGAGCCCTTCCCAAGCGCTCTGGTTAAAGGACTGGTCATTCACCCCGCCGACATCGGTTACCAGACCGACCTGGATTTTCTGAGCGCCGGACTGATCTGCCTGGGCGCCCGACTGATCTGCCTGAGCGCCGGATTGACTGCCGGCAGCCTCTTGTTTTTTACAGCCCGCGAACCCAAGCAACGCGGACAGCAACACGAAAACTGACAGAATCAATAAATTGATTTTCTTCATAAACTTTTTCCCTCCTCCGGGTTTGGTTGCCTTATGATAATAACTGGTAAATCCCTTGTCAAGGCGGCCTCAAGTCTTGTCAGAAATTCTCAGTTTGCCACTAAATGTGGAAAAATGGCCCTGATCGGATATCGTGATGATCACCCTGATAGGGGTACTGGCGAATGCGGATGAATGGACCCAGATAGCGGCCTTTACCGCGGCGAAGGCGGAATGGCTGAAAAGCTTTCTCCCATTACCGAACGGGATACCTTCACATGGCACGATACAACGAGTGATGTCGATGATAGACGGGAGCGTGCTGTACAGCCTGAGCATACAATTTCTGGTGGAACGGATAGACCGTCTTGCGGGAACGGGGCGGAGGCTCAAGGACGCGAGGGGAGAAGACACGGGGGGAGGGCTGCCTGAGATAGTGGCGGTAGACGGAAAGACTAGCCGGGGGAGCAACCAGAACAAAGCGGACCGGGACGCGGCAACGGCGATGCATAGGGTAAGCGCTTTTTCAACGGAACGGGGCCTGGGGCTGTCGGAAGTGGTGGTGGCGGAGAAGAGCAATGAGATACCGGCGGTGAGGGACTTGCTGGATATAACGAACATCCGTGGTTGTATCGTCACCTGGGACGCGCTGAACACGCAAAAAGAGACGGTGCGGACGGTGATAGCGAAG
>JAIRLK010000400.1 GCA_031259515.1 Treponema sp.
AAGGAGTTCATGGGGCGCATCTACCGGCTGGTCAGGAACGAGGGGATTTTGACGGCGGACCGGCAGGCCTTCTTTGACCGGCTCTTCCGGGACGCGGAGGCGAACCGGGAGGGCCGGGAGCAGGTGGGGAGCGGGGGGCAGGCGGGGAAGCCGCCGTCAACCACGCGGATAGAAGAACCAAGTCCGGCGGACCGGGAGTTTACGGAGGAGATGGCCCGGGACTGGGCGGAGAAGACGGCCGGGAAAGGGAAGACGGAGGAGGAAATCTTCTATCAGACCGACACGGAGGCCGAGGACGAGATTATCAACGACCCGGATGCGGGCTATGCGGAGAAGGCCCGGGCGGTGGTGGATAAGGCGGGGAAGGTGTATGCGGCTTTGAAGGGGCCTGACCCGGCAGACCGGCGGCACAGCCCCGCGGCGGCCGTGATTGAAGACCTGAAAAAAGCTCCAAATATCGTTTTGGACGAGAAGGCCTATGAAGGAAAATACAATATTTCCGGAACGTCGAAGGAAAATAAAAAATCTATAGAGGCATATCTAAGAACTCTTACAGGACTGGAGAGTGATTATATCAACGGCCCTATAAAACTGGGCAATACCGGGATAGGAAAGATAACATCCTGGGGAATGAATAACCAAACATACATGAAAACCATTGCCCATATTCCAACCATGTTGAAGAACGCTGTCCTTATATCGGAAAACAGCCCCACTCGTAAAAATTCCCATTATCAGCGATTTAAGCATCTTGTTACCGGGATTGAATTAGGAGGCGAACCCTACACCGTTCATATCATTTTAGGTGAAAACGCCGGTGTTTGGTATTATCAACACATTTTAAATAAAATAGAGAAGGGAAACCTTATTGATGTCATCCGAGAAACAAACTCGGGCCATCAGGTTTCCCTTTCCGATATAAAAGATACCACGCTTCTTGAAATTTTACAAGCCCTAAACAATAAAAACCCTGTCCAGGACATAGATGTTTCCCAGGAACTCCTCTTCCAGGACGAGGCCGCTATGGCCGCCTTTATCCGCAACGACCCCGGCCTCCTCGACCTGTCCCTCGCCTTCGATTCCGCGGAAGACTTTCAGAACTATTACGAAGCCTTTGATGAGAAACAGCCCGCGGACCTCCGGGAAACCGCCGCCCGGGAAGGGTTCTATAAAACCATCTGGGAGGAAGCGCGGCGGCTTAAGGACCAGGAAACCGCCCGGGAAGAAGCCGATACGGGACAGAAGACCGTCGAGGATTTCCTGGAGCTGGTGAACAGCGAGACGGGCCTCTACGAGATCGTTAAGACGGTCAGCGGCCTGCGGGAAGAGGCGGGACACTTCCAGCCGGCGGACGCCCAGGAGGAGCAGCGGCACAACGCCGAAATGCGGGCCGTTGACAACGGCTTCAAAAATGACAACTGGAGAATCGCCGCGGGCCAGCTTTCCCGGAACAAGCCGATTTCCCCCACCACGGCCCGGTTCATCCGGGGACAGGTGCGGAACAATCCCCTCCCGCACATGCAGGCCTGGGCGGTTATCAGCGGGGACGATTCCTGGCTGCCCGCCGAACAGCGGAGCCGGCTGGACAGCGGGGAAGACGCCGGGTATGAGGCGGATAAATCACCGGAAGAACTGCGCCGGATACAACAGGCCCTGGACTATGAGGAGATTGCCCGGGAAATTGAAGACGGCAGCCTCCAGGCGGGGGACCCTCGGATTGAAAACTACGAGGAGGAGCTTCAACGGCGCCAGCAAGAGACCCGGGAGAAAATCGACAAGACCAAAGAAAAGCTCTCCGATTACGCCTGGATGATAGAACGGGCGGAGCTCAATATCCACGCCCAGGAGAAGCTCCTCGCCCAGCTTGCGGCGGACACCACCCCTGAAGGACTGAGGGCCCAGAGCAGACAGCGGCGGAAAATAAAGGACGCCCAGAACCAGCTCCTGAAAACGCGGAAGGAATACGCCCAGTTCTTCCGGCAGGTCAAGGAGGCGGATAAAGCGAACTTCAAGGATTTTACCGCCCTGGTGCGGATGGAGGCCAAAACCGGGCGGGCCCTTGAAGCGATTAAGGACCTGCGGGAGATACGGAAACGGGAAGTCCGGGCGCTGATGCGGAAGCCGGACCTCAAGACGGTCCATATTAACGAAGCCCATTTGATCCAGTGGATACAATCCCACTTTGACAATCTTTATGAAGTGATCCCGAAGTTTATCGGGCCCAAAGCCAAAAACCTCCAGCAGCTTTTTTCCGACTTTAGTACCAAGGAGGAGTACCGGGACTCCTTACGGGGCAGGCTCTCCGCCGCCTCGTATGAACGGATTGAGCTTGCGATGTACAAGAATACCGCGACCCGGGAGGTACGGCCCTACAGCGAACTCACCAAAGCCCAGCGGCATACCCTGTACCGGCTCCTCATTGAAAACGAAACCCTCTTTAAGGACGTGGGGCTGGACGAGATGGAGGAGCCCCGACAATTCACCGAGGCGGAATCGGAGCGGATCCGCAAGGACCTGGAGGAACGGATTCCCCCCCACATCATGCACAAACTGGAAAGCCGCCTGTCCCTGGACCGGTGGCAGATGGCGGACATGGAGACCCTGGCGGGGATCATGGGGGACATTAGGCGGGAGGGCCGGGAACAATACAAGGCCCGCCAGGACGCCCGGAACAAAGTGGTCGGCGACTATCAGAAGCGGTTTGCGGATATAATCGGGAAATTGTTACGGCCCAAAGACCTGGAACGGCTTCCCGGACAGCAGACCGAGGAAGAGGAGAAGAAGCGGGCGGCGCCCTGGAACCTGATCTTTTCGGGGATCAACGCCCGGCGGATGTTCAGGATCTTTGAAGGGGGCAGAGACGGCCTTATACACGACGTGGTGATAGGCGGGGAGGACCGGGCGTTCAACGAACAGACCCGGCACGAACTGCGGCGGCGGAAACTGGTGGAGGAGCAGTTCAAGGAGGCGGGAATAAAGCTCAGCGAATTGTGGAGCAATACCTTCACGGTTGACCAGGGAGAGGTAGCCAAAATAAGCCGGACCCTGGACGAGATGGTGTTTTACCGCCGGGCCGCCCTGAACGACCGGGCCTACGCCGCGGTGGTGTTCGGGAACTTCGCAACCAACAACGACCGGGCGGCCATGGAGAAGGCCAACAACGAGGGGCGGATGGTTGACGCCCTGGCAATGCAGGAGAAAATCCTGAAGCGGTACAAGGACGCGATGGGGCAGTTGGACGAGTTTCTCTCGAAGCCGGAAAATAAAAAGTTTGAGGCGGTGGAATCCATCATCGGCAGAGACTACGAGAGCAACTACCCCCGGCTCAAGGAATTCGCCGCCCGGGAATATAACTTTGAGCTGGGCAGCGAGGCGTTCTATATCCCCGTCTCCCGGCTTGAACCCACCGGGGCCCCGATGGAAGGGGAGACCGTCCGGGATGTTTTCTCATCCGCCGGGGTGGTGCAGAGCATTGACAAGGGCTTTACCCTTAACCGGAGGGACATACCCCCCTGGGGCCAGAAGCCGGTGAAGGCGGGGCTCTACAAAACCTGGGACCAGATGGTAACCAAGCAGGAACACCTTATGGCATACGCCGGCTACCTCCGGGAGATGCGGCAGATCTTTGAAGGCCGGGGGAGCGAAGTCCTGATGAGCAACATCCAGCGGCGGTTCACCCGTGCGGGAAAGGACTATGTCACCCATTATATCAGCGGCCTCGCCGACCCCAACCCCCAGCGGGATTATACGAACCTGGACACGATAAACCGGCTCATACGGGGCCACTACCCCGCGGCGGTCCTGGGCTTCCGGCTTTCCAGCATCATCAAGCAGGCGATTACGAGCCCGCCGCCGTTCTTCCAGTTTGTGTCTCCGGGACAATACGCCGCCGCGGCGATGGAGTGTCTTTCGGAGGATACCCGGAAGATGATTCGGGAAAAATCCGCTTATATGGCCAGCCGGGTTATCGACCCGGCCCATGAGCTTATCAGGCAGATAGAGATGAGCAGCCTCATGGGGAAAGGGGGAAAGGTCGAGGCGGCCGTCGCCAAGGCGGAATCTATCGGGATGAAGGGACTGGAATGGATTGACGGCGTGTGCGTCATGCCCGGCTGGCTGGCCGCATACAAACAGAAAAAGGCGGAACTCAACCGGAACAAGGGGATAGAGGCGAACACCATCGAGGCCGAGGCGGTGAAATACGCGGATCAGGTGGTCCGGGACACCCAGCCTTCAAGCCGCCAGGTGGACCTGGCGCCGATCTTCAAGCACAAGAACAATCCCTTTATGCAGATGTTTTTACAGTTCCAGGTTCCCCAGAGCGTGATCATGCAAAACCTCCTGGTGGACGCGCCCAACAATTTTAGACAGGGCCGCTGGGGGGCGGCCCTCACGACCTTTGCGATTTACGCCCTGACCGCCGCGGCGGTGGGGCTTCTTGAGGAAGACGAGGACGATGAAACGTTCAACCTGAAATACCGGGGGATCGACGCCGCGGCCGGGTACCTTGAAAGTATCCCGCTGGTGGGAGGGTATGCGTCCTACACGGTGGAGCATTTCTTGCGGACGGGGAAGCTCAAGCTCTCGCAGCTTAAGCCCTTCCCGGTCATCGATGAAGCGTTCAGGGCCGGATCCGCGGTAACCCAGGGACAATGGGACCAGGCGTTTATCCGCTCCCTCAAGGCGATGGGGTATTACAGCGGATTCCCGGTGGGGCTTGGGGGAGAAATCGAAAAGGCGGTCAAAGAAGGGGACTGGACAATCCTCTTGGGAAACAAATAAC
>JAIRLK010000001.1 GCA_031259515.1 Treponema sp.
GAATCCCTGGTCCTTCAGGAGGCCCGGAACGACATGGCCCAGGCCCGGCAGCAACTGCTGGAAGGAGAGCTGGCCTACCAAACCATGAACCTGGACCTGGCGGCGGCCCTCAATATCGACTGGAACGCCTTAACAAGGAGCATACCGTGAAACAATCCAGGAACCCCGATGGAAAAGCGTCAAAAGCGGTAACCGCTATCATCATCGCCCTGATTCTGCTTTTTGCGGGACTTACTATCTATACGGCGCTGCGGCAACGGGAACAGACAGCGGCCATGACGTCCCCGGCGGCTGGGGGCGGTTCAGGCGGCGGCGCTCCTGGCAGCCGCCCAATCGGAGGATCGGGGGCGGGGCAGCAGCCTGGGGGCGGCCAGCGGCAGGCTACGACGGTCCGGGCGGCCAGGGTGGTCCTGGGAACCGTAGAGAACCGGGTGGTGGTCAACGGGGATGTCCTGGCCCGATCCCAGGTAGCCATCTACCCGACGGTGGCGGGGAAACTCACGGAGTTCCGCTTCCAGGTGGGGGATAGGGTGA
Organism: Treponema sp.; assembly: GCA_031259515.1. Classification (GTDB taxonomy): domain Bacteria; phylum Spirochaetota; class Spirochaetia; order Treponematales; family Breznakiellaceae; genus JAIRLK01. Next base: position 535 of record JAIRLK010000001.1, read on the forward strand.
ACCGGGGACAGACGGTAGCCCTGGTGGATCCTTCCCGGCCCGGGGAGTTCTATTCCCAGAGCCCGGTGGTTTCCACCATAAGCGGGACTATCCTACAGACGCCGGTGAATCCCGGGGACACCGTTTCCGGCCAGACGGTGATCTGCGTCGTGGGAGACCTGGCGGTCCTGGCGGTGGAGACCTTTGTCCCCGAACGGTTTTCCACCAGCGTCAGGCCGGGGCTTCCGGCGCTGGTTTCATTTGAGGCCATGGCTCAAGAACATTTCGCCGCCGAGGTGGACGAGGTAAGCCCGGTTCTGGACCCGGCAAGCCGTACCCTGCGTATACGCCTCCGGTTTATGCCGGGACCTTCAGGCCGGGCGGATCCCCGAATCAAGGCGGGGATGTTCGGGACCGTGAGCCTGGTAACCCATTCCCGGCGGAACGTGCCGGTCATCCCCCGGGCCGCGGCAATCAACACCTACGGGAACTGGATCGCCTTTGTTATCAAGGAAGATGCCACGGTGGAGCGCCGCTTCCTCACCCTGGGGCTGGAAAGCGAAACTACCCTGGAAATTGTAGACGGCCTGATCGTAGGGGAACGGATAGTCACGGCGGGGCCGAATTTTCTGTCCGACGGCGATACCGTCCACGTGGTCGACTAAGAGGAGCGGGCCATGAATATAGCGAAGTATTCGGTACAGCGGCCGGTAACCATCGTCGTGCTTTACGCTCTGGCCCTGGGCATTGCCGCGACGCTGGTCCCGAATATCGCGGTGGACCTCTTCCCCTCCACGGTCCGGCCGGTCCTCTCGGTCTACACCTCGTTTCCCGGGGCCGGTCCGGCGGATGTGGAACGGAACGTAACCATGCCGCTGGAACGGGCGCTGGCGGCTTCCAAGGGGCTCACGGACATGACCAGCAACTCGTCCTTTGAATCAAGTTCCATCAATCTAAATTTCGCCTACGGCACAGACATGGACCAGGCTATGACGGATGTTCAGACTCTGGCGGCTCGGCTGGCCAATTCCCTGCCTGACGACGCGGGAACTCCTACGGTACGGCGTTTCGATATGTCCGCCATGCCTATCATGCGCCTGGTGGTTCGGGGCGATTACCCGCCGGATCAACTGCGGATCTTCGCGGAGGACGAGATACAGGCCGGTATAGAGCGGATAGAGGGGGTGGCGTCGGCGGATGTTACCGGGGGAACCACCCAGATAGTCCTGGTGGCGGCGTCCCAAAACCGGCTTGCCGCCTATGACCTTACCCTGAGCGACGTAACGGCGGCCCTGCGGGGTCAGAACATCCTAACCTCCGGGGGGAGCATGACCCGTGGGACCCGTGACTACCAGCTTCTTACCCGGCAGGAACTCGTGGACCTGGATCAGGTGAAGCGCCTTGTCGTCAAGACGGTCAACGTCCCCCAGGCCGGCCTTGCGGGAGCGCTGAACCGTTCCCAAGTAGTGCGTCTTGAGGACATAGCGGAGGTGTCTACGGCCTTCAACGACAACGCCGCACGGGTTTCGGTGAACGGCCAGAGCGGCGTCTACATACAGGTCCAGAGCGAAAGCGACAGCAATTCTGTACAGGTAGCAAACCGGGTGCGGGAAGCCCTGAAAGGGATAAACGAAGACCTGCCCCGCGGCATCACCGTGGCGGTACTGTCGGATGACACCTCCCTCATCAGCGCCACCTTGAGTCAGGTGTATTCCAACGCCTTCCAGGGCGCCGTCCTGGCCATGATCATCCTCTTCATCTTCCTGCGGAACGTAAAAGGAACCCTCATCATCGGCCTTTCCATTCCGGTTTCTATCCTCCTTACCCTGATGTTCATGGCCGTATTCGGCTTTACCCTGAACCTCCTCACCATGACCGGCCTTATCCTGGGGCTGGGGATGACCGTGGACGCTTCCATCGTAATCCTGGAAAACGTCCACAACTACCGGGAACGGGGGGCCAAACCGGAAATCGCCGCAGTCCTGGGAAGCCAGGAGATGATCCGGGCCATTGTTACATCCACAACCACGACCCTCTGTGTGTTCGTGCCTCTCATCATCTATAAAAACGATCTGGAAATGATGGGCCAGCTTTTCAACGACCTCATCTTTACGGTGGTCATTTCCCTGACCTGCTCCCTGGCGGTGGCGGTTACGCTGGTGCCCGCCCTCTGCGGCCCCATTTTCAAACTGGATACCCGGAAGCAAAAGCCTCTGAAGAACCGCCTACTGCGCTTCATCGACGACAAGATGGAAGGTTTCTTCCGTTCCCTGGACAACGGGTATAAGCGGGCGCTGAACTACTGCCTGAACCGCCGGTTACTGATACTGCTCCTGGTTCTCCTTATTCTGACCTTTTCCCTGTTCCAGTTCAACGGCATAGGGATGAACCTCTTTATCCGCAGCCGCACCGACGACGTGGTCAACATCAATGTTTCCATGCCCCAGGGAACTACCATTGAAACGACCGAACTGGCGCTTCTTGACCTGGCGGAAATCGTCAGGGAAAACATTGAAAGCTACAACAATCTTATCCTTACCGCACGGCGGAGCGGTACCAACCAGGGATCGGTGCAGATAACCCTTCCCCCGCCGGCGGAGCAGGTGGACACGCCCAACAGGGTGATACAAAAATTGACGCCCTACCTTACCACGTTTCCGGGAGCGCGGATCGCCTTCCGGGCGGGCCGTTCCATGGGCGGCGGTTCCGCCGTGGAAATCGCCGTCAGTTCCCGGGACACGGAGGCCCTGACCGAAACCGCGAACGAAATTCAGCAGATCATGATCCGGTATCTTCCGGAAATCGAAAATCCGGTGGTGAACATTGACGAGGGAGCGCCTCAGTTACAGATAGAAATCGACCGGGACCGGGCTGCGGCCCTGGGAATTTCCCTTTCCGCCGTCGCGTCGGAGATCAGGACTGCCATGGACGGCGTTACGGCTACGACCATTTCCCAGGGAGACCGGCTTGTCAACATCATCGTGCGGTTTCAGGATTCAGACCGCCGGGGCGGCGTTCCCAATCTGGACGCCGTCTTCGTGATGGGCAGGAACGGCAGCCGTGTGTCCCTGTCCAATGTGGCGAAGATCACCGAAGGCCGCTCCCCCGCCTCTATACGCCGGGAAAACCAGGAGCGCCTGGTCCGCGTTACCGGAGAACTCCCCCAGGGTATAGCCGCCACGGACATGCAACGCCGCCTTGAGGCCACGGTACAGCGCTACCTGATCCCCCGGGAAAATGTTACGGTCCGCTACTTAGGCGAGGCTGTAGAAGTGGAAACCTATAACCGGCGTTTTATCCTGATCATAGGGGTTGCGGTATTTCTGGTGTTCGGCCTTATGGCAAGCCAGTTTGAGTCCTTTGTGGACCCCCTCATCATCTTTTTTTCAATCCCGCTCCTCTTTATCGGCGTCATCTGGATCTACAAGATAGGTAACGAGGCCATGTCGGTGTTTTCCGCCGTAGGCATTGTTGCCCTGGTGGGGGTTGTGGTCAACAACGGCATAGTCCTGGTGGACTACACGAATACCCTCCGCGCCCGGGGTATGCGGGTCAAGGAAGCCTGCCTCGAAGCAGGGAGCAACCGCCTCCGTCCCATCCTCATGACGAGCCTTACCACTATCCTGGGCATGGTCCCCATCGCCTTCTTTCCCGGAGCGGGGGCGGACACCATTCAGCCTATAGGCAAAACCTTTGTGGGCGGCCTGACCGTGAGTTCTATAATGACCCTGTTCGTAACGCCGGTGATGTACTCCCTCCTCAACAGCCGCCGCGACCGGAAACTGGATAAGAAAGGATGAAAGGAAGGGGAAGCTGCGGACTTGCTTTGCAACTTCCCCCTCTGCGGGGATCTGCCCCGCAACGCCCCGCTAAGAGGCTTTGGGCCCCAGGGACCCAAAGCCCCTGGGGCCCCCGGAGGGTTTATTTAGAGCGAACAACCCGCAAGCCCATGTAGTGGAGGAGGCTTGTGGGGGCATCTATGCTCCGGTCGGTAACACGGAGGTACTTAGTCCCATACTGCCAGCCTCCGCCGCGGCTTACCCGGGAACCTCCCGTTTCTGGGCCAGTGGGATTCTCAGAGGGGCTCTTCTTATAATAGGAAGCGTCATACCTGTCCCAGCACCATTCCCGCACGTTCCCGCTCATGTCATACAGGCCCAGGCTGTTGGGAGCCTTCTGCCCTATCGGGTGAATCGTAGTGTTGCTGTTCGCATCGTACCACGCAACATCACCAGGGGTATTGCTCCCGGCATAAAGTGTGTACGCGGCGACCCCTGTTCCCCCTTTCGCAGCGTATTCCCACTCCGCCTCCGTTGGCAGCCGGTAGCCATTCTTGGAAAAATCACAAACGATCTTATCTCCGCTTCCACTGTACACGGGGTCTAAACCCTCCGCTGTGCTCCGCAGGTTGCAGTATTCTACAGCTTCGTACCAGGTTACACATTCTACCGGAAGGTTATCCCCTTTCCATTTGCTCCGGTTTCTGGTCGACCCCATTATTTCCTCCCATTCCTTCTGAGTTACCTCATACTTATCTATAGAGAAATCACTGACAGTTACCTGGTGTACGGGCTTTTCATCAGCACGGGCGTCGATTCCGGTACTTCCCATATCGAAGGTCCCGCCTTGTACAACCACCATGTTGGGAGGCATCACCGGAGTTCCGGGGTTAGCCGTTCCTCCGGTGTTGATCACCAGAGGCTCGCTCACTTTTCCGCCTTTGAATAACCTCAAATACACGTCATAATTGCCCGCAGTACCAATAGGTATCTGTTTCTGATGGGCTTCCCCAGCCCCAACTGAGTCTAGTGATATATAGGAGGAATAATCCGGCTCCTTGCCAGGTTCTACTACGGCGTAATAGACTTCGGCCTTTCCCTGGTACCCATCGGCGGCAAACTTTAGGACAGGGTTGGCTGAGTTCCCCGGTCCCACAACCTCCCCGTTCCTGATCTCCAGGGTATCATCCCGCGCCTCCGTTACGTTGAAGACTACCGCCCCGTTCCCGTTGGCCGTTCCGTCCCCCAGGTTGGTAAAGTTTGTGGCTGTATCTTGAACCTCGTCGTTTATCCCATTACGGATGATCCACACCGGGCCTCCCGCGCTCAGGTCAAATTTCGAGCCGCTGTCAAACTTGTTCCAGATACCGGCGCTCTCAGGGCCGGTCAGGCTAAACGGTACATACTCCAGCTTGAAATAAGCTGAGCCGGAGGTCCCAATAAGGTGCAGTCCCGATGTATATGCCCCTATATTCAGCGTGATGATGTTTCCGGTTTCGGCGGGAACGTCGATTTGTACCGGAACGTTAAAACCACCACCCTTCGCCGAGGCCGTCATCGCCTTGAGCCGTAAAAGGTTTCCGGACGCAGGGTCCATTACTTTTTGGGCCCGTATCAGATCATTCAAGCCGCCTTCGGCTTTTCCCCGTTTTAGAGTCCACACCGCATTCCACTCAATCGGAAGAAGCGCGGCCGGCAGAGGCGTCCCGGAGAGCATTTTCGGTCCGGTTGTCCTGGAATCCAAGGGGACATCCGTATTGGCGGTGGTAAACGAGGCGTCCACCACGAGGGGCCACATAGTAATCACTATTTCCCCGCTCTCGGTTATTTTCTGCTCCTTGAGTCCTGCCGCTAGAAGCGTGGGCGGCCTGTCTTCGTGATACAGATAGCGCCCGGCAGTTTCGCCGTTCCTTTCCCAGTGTCCCATCAACAACAGGAAATAGTAGGTATCCCCGAAGGTAATGGAATCAATGGAGAGCGGCGCCGCGGTTTCACTCGCGGATTCCCGGCGGCGCTCATCAAAGGCAACGATATTTCCCTCGCCGTCCGTTACGATAAGCTGGATAAAGTTACGGATACCACCCGGTCCCGCGGCTTTTATCCGGTCCGCGTCCAGTCCCGCTACGGACCGGACTTCTCCCTTCTTACCTATCGTTACACGTATCGTAAAGGGGTCTGCAACCGAATCGCCTGTTTTTGGGGACGTGGCTGTTATGGGGTTGAAACATCCAGCGAATAACACCGCCAGGAAACCGAAGGCAAAAAAGCCTTTTAATTTTGCGTTTTTCATGAAAATCTCCTAAGAAAATTGTTTTGTATTTGAGGCTGTTCCAAAACTTCAGTTTTGGAACAGCCCCATTTGGAAAAAAATATCGGCAGCGAAGTAAAAACGAAGGGGCTTTTGCCTGCCTGGCATTATCGTATTCATTATTCGTCATGCTTTTTCAACGTTACTTATTTCCATCGAACTATAA